>URWK01000198.1 GCA_900551505.1 uncultured Ruminococcus sp.
CCCTGCACAGTATAAAAACAGCTAAGGGAGCAGGTTTCAGAACTGTAGGAGTTGCCGACAGATGTTCGGAAAATGATTGGGGTGAAATAGTCAGGATTGCGGATATTACGGTAAAAAGGCTTGACAATCTGAAAATATTATGATATTATAAATATATAATGTT
This sequence comes from uncultured Ruminococcus sp., assembly GCA_900551505.1. Taxonomy (GTDB): domain Bacteria; phylum Bacillota; class Clostridia; order Oscillospirales; family Ruminococcaceae; genus UBA5884. The sequence continues at coordinate 164 of URWK01000198.1, forward strand.
AAGTCTTTTTGCACTGCATACAAATCTACAGTACAAACTGAACAGACCAAGTCGAAGCTTTGAGTCGGGTCACAATGTGACAGTGGAGTTTAATACACCCACGGGACAGTAGTTACAAATTACTGGTTTCGTGGGTGTTTCTATATACCCTGAAGCCATATAAAAATCAGGAGGTATTTATTATGGGGAAAAATATCGGTACGGAAATGGATTTTGAAAAGACGGCAGTAAAGGTATCCACTGTAAGTATTATCGGGAATACAGTTCTTTCTCTGCTGAAACTTCTGGCAGGAATTATTGCTGATTCGGGTGCAATGATAAGTGATGCGGTACATTCTGCATCTGATGTTTTCAGCAGTATAGTTGTAATTATCGGAATTAAGCTTTCAACTCGTGATTCTGATGATGACCATCCTTACGGACATGAAAGACTTGAATGTGTGGCAGCAATTCTGCTTGCGGTGGTGCTGCTTATTACAGGGCTTTTTATCGGAGAAGGGGCAGTTAAGAACATAATATCCGGAAATTACAATGAACTTGCTGTACCCGGAATGCTTGCACTTGTTATGGCAATAGTTTCGATTATATCAAAAGAAGCTATGTTTCAGTATACAAAGTATCATGCATTAAAATTGGATTCCGGAGCAGTTATGGCTGATGCATGGCATCATAGAAGCGATGCACTTTCATCTGTCGGGGCGTTTGTGGGAATTCTGGGAGCAAGAAAAGGATTACCTGTACTTGATTCTGTAGCAAGCCTTGTTATTTGTCTGTTTATTGTAAAGGCATCTTATGATATTTTCAAAGATGCTGTAGATAAGATGGTTGACCATTCTTGTGATAAGGAAACAGAACAGCAACTTAAAGATTGTGTTCTTGCCCAAGCCGGCGTTGAAGGAATTGATTTGTTGAATACCAGAGTATTCGGAAATAAAATCTATGCGGATATTGAAATAGCAGTTGACGGGAATATGACACTTAGAGAAGGTCACGCAATTGCTGAAAAGGTTCACATTGCAATTGAGCAGAATTTCCCAAAAGTTAAACACATTATGGTTCATGTAAATCCTATTGATTAGATGCTTTGTGTTGACAATCCTCTGAAAATGTTGTATATTTAAAGAATAAGAGTTTTTTAATATAATGATGTTTTTTGAGGAAAGGTAACGATAAAAAATATGAATAAAAGAATGTTAAGAAAGAGAATTACAGCAATAGTAACTTCACTGATTTTCTCAGCGGTTATTGCAGGTTCTGCCGTTCCGACACTTGAAGTGGACGCATATAACAATACTTTTTCGACATCGGTAGTAAAGGATAATGTGCTTACCACAGAAACACCTGTTTCGGTTGATTTGAAGTATGATACATATGACACTGTTCAGAAAGTAGTACTTGTGTTTGATGCGGACTTCACGGATGCCGAAACAGACAGTCAGGCGGTAGATAACCTTGCAATATTGCTTTCAGATGAAACAAAGCTTACTTTCACACTAATAGGGAAATCAGGCATAAGCGGTATGACTATAGCGGAAGTTGCAATTCCTGACGGTACGGATATTTCAGGTTTTGACCATATCACTATAAGCCGTGAAACAAACAATGCAAAGTCTATTAAAGTTTCAGAATTAAACCTTGTATTTCCGTAAAGATACGCATATGACAATAACAAGCAGGACAGCACAAGCCCTAATTCAAATATATATATAGAAGAAAAGCTTACAAAAGATAATCAGATTTGCGTGGATATTTCAAAGTCAAAAGGTCGTGGAACTCTCCAGTCAATCCGTGTAAACCTTGAAGTAGACTACGATGCGGAAACAATTGCACAGATTACGGATTTCAATGAAGATATATGGCTTGGCTACTATGTGAACGGCGAATATAATATAAAGGCTCTTGACCTCAACAAGCAGTACGGAATAGTAAGTATCAATGTTGATATGTCAGATGTAAGTGAAAACTTTACATTTACAGACCTTGTTGTAGGATATTCAGGCGGAAATGCGAAAAGTATCATAGTTAAGAGCGTTGATGTGGTATTTGACCCGTCTACGCTAAAGGATATTTCAAATACTGACCCGAATGGAGAATTTGACTATTCAAATTACCCGAATGCCGCACATATACAGATGAACAGCTCATTTGCAAAGGGCGATAAGAAAGAAATAGATATTTCTCAGTATGCGGAAAGCGGTGGAATTTCAAAAGTTGTTCTCGACTACAGTTTAAGTTATATAGGAACAACAGAAGACTATGCACAAGATGGCGGAGAACTTGTAATTGTAACAACAGGCGGCTGGAAACAGTTTTCATATGAAATTGCGGGAACACTTGGGGAAACTACAGATACAGTTGTTGAAATTCCTCTTGACGGATATATCGAAAGTATTGACTTTACGAAGCCTTTTGCACTTACTCATTCCTGGGGTACTGCGACAACTTCCATTCTCAATACGATTACATTTGTATTCAAGGACGGAACATATATTGTAACAACTCCAACTGCTGCAACAGAGGAATACATTGATGAAACCACGTCAAATGAATGGGGAACAGACGAAAATACTACAACTGATGAATGGACTACAGATGAAAACAATACTACTGACGAATGGACTACAGATACTACAGAATGGTAAAATGTTAGTTCGCAGATAAGGTGCAAAATCGGGGGGGGGGGGGGGGGGGGGGGGGGGGGGGGGGGGGGGGGGTGTTGGTGGGGGTTTATTTGTTTT
>URWK01000199.1 GCA_900551505.1 uncultured Ruminococcus sp.
GCTTGCTTCGCAAGCTCGCCCCCGCTCCCCCTCCGTAGCTGTAAACTTTCTATTGTGTAGCCATACCGTTTGCGAAAATTGCCTCATACTTTCGCACTCACAGACCCTTATAATGCATATAATTTGTGCAGAATATTCAAATCAGCAAGCCTGTGAAGCTATAATTAACAGCAATATTCACAAAATAGAAAAACCCTATCAAAATAGTATGAAAAACACTTGACAAAACGAAAATCATCCGATATAATATAAACATATTAAACATATCAAATAAGTAGGGAATAAAAATAAACGATATTGACTAATCAGAAAAGAGGAATTTAACTATGGCAAATATAAAAGATACTTCTAACTGGGGATTTGAAACAAAACAGCTTCACATAGGTCAGGAAACCGCTGACCCTGTTACAGGTGCAAGAGCTGTACCGATTTATCAGACACCTTGTTATGTTTTTGATAATTCAGCACACGCTGCCGCACGTTTCGGACTTGCAGATGCAGGTAATATTTACGGAAGACTTACAAACTCAACTCAGGAAGTCTTTGAAAAGAGAGTTGCAGCCCTTGAAGGTGGTGTTGCAGGTCTTGCAGTAGCTTCCGGTGCTGCCGCAATTGCTTATACTATTCAGACTCTTGCACAGGCAGGCGACCACATTGTTGCACAGAAGACTATTTACGGCGGAACTTACAACCTGCTTGCACACACACTTCCACAGTATGGAATTACAACAACATTTGTTGACGTTCACAATTTTGAAGAAGTTAAGAATGCTATACAGTCTAACACAAAGGCTATCTTCATCGAAACTCTCGGAAACCCTAACAGCGATGTTGTAAATATTGAAGAAATCGCAAAGATTGCTCATGAAAACAAGATACCGGTTGTTATTGATAACACATTTGGAACACCTTACCTTATCAGACCTATCGAACACGGTGCAGACATTGTTGTTCATTCAGCTACAAAATTTATCGGCGGTCACGGAACTTCACTCGGGGGTGTAATTGTTGACAGCGGAAATTTCGACTGGGAAGCAAGCGGAAAATTTGCATCACTTACAGAACCAAACCCAAGCTATCACGGAATTTCATTCACCAAGGCTGTCGGAAAGGCTGCATTCGTTACAAAAATCCGTGCTATTCTTCTCCGTGATACAGGTGCTACAATTTCTCCGTTTAATGCATTCCTGCTCTTACAGGGACTTGAAACACTTTCACTCAGAGTTGAACGTCATGCAGAAAACACAGCAAAGGTTATTGAATTCCTCAGTAAACACCCACAGGTTGAAAAGGTTAATCACCCGTCACTTCCTGACCACCCTGACCACGAACTTTACAAGAAATACTTCCCTAACGGCGGCGGTTCAATCTTTACATTTGAAATCAAGGGCGGTGCAAAGGAAGCTCAGGAATTTATTGATAAGCTTCAGGTATTCTCACTTCTCGCAAACGTTGCAGACGTAAAGTCGCTCGTTATCCACCCTGCAAGCACCACACATTCACAGCTTAACGAACAGGAACTTCTCGACCAGGGTATCAAGCCTAACACAATCAGACTTTCAATAGGTACTGAAAGCATCAAGGATATTATCGCAGACCTTGAACAAGCTTTCAACTGATATACAGTAAACTCAGATTGCTCCTTTAAGTAAAAAATATCAGAAAGCCTCCGTATTCTGTAAGCAGAAATATGGGGGCTTTCCTTTGTATAATTTAAATTTAAAATTTTTTAATACTTGACAAACCTCAATTAAGTGACTATAATTATATTAAATGGGCAAGCGGATTTTATTCGCCTGTCGATTGGATTAAAATCATTTAAGAATATCGGATTTTTTCGGAATCTCTGAAATTTTCGGATTGGGTTAAAGAACAGAAAAGCTTATACAAAGTATCTTTATGCCTGTTTCCGGGAAGATTTCCGGAGCAGGTTTTTTAAAGTTAGGAAAAGAATTATGAAAAGAATTGCTGTAGTAGGTATTGTCCTTGATGATACTTCGATTTCGGAGCAGGTTAATTCTGTTCTTCACGACTATAGTTCAATTATTGTCGGGAGAATGGGAATACCATATAAAGAACGTGGAGTAGCGGTAATTTCCCTTATAGTAGACGGTGAAGCCGATGAAATAAGCGGAATGACAGGAAAACTTGGGAAAATCAACGGCGTTTCCGTGAAGTCCGCTATTTCGAAAAAATAAGAAATATAAATTAAGTTGCAAAGGAGCGAATTTATGTACAATCCAAAGTCAACGGTAGCAGAGGAGTTCATAAGCGATGAAGAAATCCTTGAAACTCTCAGTTATGCCGAAAAGAACAAACATAATTACGAGTTAATCAATTCACTTATCGAAAGAGCGGAAGACGCAAAAGGTCTTTCACACAGAGAAGCTATAGTTCTGCTTGAATGTGATATTCCTGAACTCAATGAAAAAATGTTCTCACTCGCAAAGAGAATTAAAGAAAAGATTTACGGAAACAGAATAGTAATGTTTGCACCGCTGTATCTTTCAAATTACTGTATAAACGGCTGTACTTACTGCCCTTACCACATGAAGAACAAACATATTTCAAGGAAAAAGCTTACTCAGGAAGAAATTGTGAAAGAAGTTACAGCACTTCAGGATATGGGACATAAAAGACTTGCACTTGAAACAGGTGAAGACCCTAAGAATAACCCGATTGAATATGTGCTTGAGTCAATAAAGACTATTTACAGTATTAAACACAAGAATGGGGCTATCCGCAGAGTAAATGTAAATATTGCCGCTACAACTGTTGAGAATTACAGAAAACTTAAAGAAGCAGGCATAGGAACATATATTCTTTTCCAGGAAACATATAACAAGAAAGCTTATGAAGAACTTCACCCGTCA
>URWK01000200.1 GCA_900551505.1 uncultured Ruminococcus sp.
CTTCCCAAGCGCGGCAAGCAGCTCGTCGTTGACCGGGGAAACCGTGACAACGGGGCGAATGCTTGCGCCCTGAATGGCTCTGCGGATAAACTCGGATTGACTGATGCCGTAGGGTGCAAGGCGGGCGGCAAAGTCGGCGTATTCTTCCTCGGTCATGCGGGTCTTGACAACACGGCTGCGGTGCTGTGGTGACATTTGATGACAATGTTTTTCACATAGGTGTAAAGTATGACAAAGATTTTCTCGACAGAGACAGATTTTCCGAAAACTTTGTGCGACTTATCAAAGATGAATTTGATACAGATGTAAAAGTTGACCTGTACAATATGGGGCAGGGTCAGAATTACAGCGATGAAGATGTTATTTCTGTAAATTCTGTTAAACCTGAAATGCCTGAGCCTGAAAAAATTTCGGAATATAAACCCGCTCCGAGCAAATCGAATACCATTGATATTTCTGCTCTCTGTATTCCTGCAAGAGCAGACAGCGGAAAGCTTGTGAGAGGCAGAATTATAAAAGAAAAAGCCATTACCGTAAAACAGGCTATGGACGAAATAGGTGGAAAAGTTGTTGTCTGGGGCGATGTTTTCGGCAAGGACGTTAAGGACATCAAAGGGGAAAAAGTTGTACTTACTTTTTCCGTTACCGATTATACAGGTTCTGTCATTATAAAGTCCTTTGAGAAGAAAGCAGACCTTAAAAATATGCTTTACGGAAAGATTAAAAAAGGTTCTCGCATAGCTGTAAAGGGCAAAATTGAAAATGACACTTTCGCAAAGGATATTTCAATTTTAGCGGATTCGATTATTCTTGTGGAAGCCGATGACGGACGCACAGACACGGCGGAAAAGAAGCGTGTTGAACTTCATCTCCACACAAATATGTCTGCTCTTGATGCGGTGACATCTGCAAGCGACCTTATAAAACGTGCTTACAAGTGGGGTCATAAGGCGATTGCAATTACTGACCACGGAGTGGCACAGGCTTTCCCGGAAGCGATGAACACGGTGGAAGCAATTAATGATGACAATTTCAAAGTTATCTATGGTTGTGAATCTTACCTTGTGGACGATGAGAAAACAACCTCCATTGTCTACAAGAATGACAAGAGAAGCGTTGAAAGTGAAATGATAGTTTTCGACTTTGAAACAACGGGACTTAGTAAATCTTCCGACAGAATTATTGAAATAGGTGCAGTCCGCATAAGAAATATGCAGATAATAGACGAGTTTGACGAGCTTATAAAGCCTGATAAGCCTATCCCCGAAAAAATTGTTGAGCTTACGGGAATTTCTGACCAGAAAGTCGCAAACGCCAGAAGTGAAGATGAAGTAATGAAAAGCTTCTTTGAATACTGCGGTGAAAATCCTGTACTTATCGCCCACAATGCAAAGTTCGACACAGGATTTCTCAATGAATACCTGAAACGCAAAGGCATTGAATTTGAATATACGGGTTTTGATACGCTCTCATTGAGCAGGGCAATGCTTCCGCAACTTTCAAAATATAAGCTTGATACGGTTGCGAAACACCTTAAACTTGGGAAATTTGAACATCACAGGGCTTGCGATGATGCGAGAATACTTGCGAAAATCTGCCTTAAACTTTTCCAGACCGCAATAGACGAAAACGGCGTTACAAAACTTTCGGATTTCAATACAAAGTTACAGAAGATTAATGTAAAGAAGCTTGACCGCTATCATCATATTATTCTTGTAAAAAATCAGACAGGCTTGAAAAATCTCTACAAACTCATTTCATACAGTTATCTTGATTATTTCTATAAAAAACCGCTTATGCCTAAATCCGTTCTTGAACAGCACAGAGAGGGGCTTATTTTCGGAAGTGCCTGCGAAGCCGGTGAACTTTTCAGAGCCATAAAAGACAATTTGCCTCACAATGAAATCGTTGAAATTGCAAAGTTTTATGATTATCTCGAAATTCAGCCGATTGCAAACAATATGTTCATGGTGAGAGATGGCGAAGTTGAAGATGAAGAAGCACTCAGGGAACTTAACAGAAAAATTGTCAGCCTCGGCGAAGAACTGAATATTCCTGTTGTCGCTACCTGCGATGTACACTTCATGGACGAGAAAGACGGCATATACAGAAAAATCCTGCTTTCATCTCAGAAATTCAAGGACGTTGAAGACCAAGCCCCTTTATACCTGCGTACAACCGATGAAATGCTCAAAGAATTTGAATATCTCGGAAAAGAAAAGGCTTATGAAGTGGTCGTTGAAAACCCTAATAAAATTGCAGATATGGTTGAAAAAGTCAGACCTATTCCGAAAGGTACATTTACCCCAAGCATTGAGGGGGCAGAAGAAGACCTTACAAATATAACTATGAGCAGGGCTAAGGAAATTTACGGCGACCCGCTTCCCGAAATAGTTTCAAAGCGACTTGACAGGGAATTGAGTTCTATTATCAAGCACGGATTTTCTGTACTGTATATCATTGCACAGAAGCTTGTTGCGAACTCGGAAGAACACGGTTATCTTGTCGGCTCAAGAGGTTCTGTAGGTTCTTCATTCGTAGCGTCAATGGCTGGAATTTCTGAAGTCAATCCGCTTATGCCGCACTATGTATGCCCGAAATGCCGTCACAGTGAATTTATAACAGACGGCTCATACGGTTCAGGTTTTGACCTGCCGCCTAAAGATTGTCCTGTTTGCGGAACGCCTTATCATAGGGACGGGCATGATATACCTTTTGAAACTTTCTTAGGATTTGACGGAGATAAAGCACCTGATATAGACCTTAACTTTTCGGGAGAATACCAGACTTTCGCACATAGATATACGGAAGAACTTTTCGGACGTGACCATGTGTT
>URWK01000201.1 GCA_900551505.1 uncultured Ruminococcus sp.
AAGTTCTGTACGGGTTTTCTTCAAGAACAATGTCATCATCGGAAAAGAGTTTCAATGTAACTCCCGTTACGTCATATCCGAGGTCGAGAAGCAACTTTGCGGAAACAGAGCTGTCAACGCCTCCGCTCATACCGAGCATTACTTTTTTTTTCATATAATTTTCTCTCCAAATCCTTTGTTATTTGGTAGTTTCGCTGACTGCGGAAATACTGTCAACAATAGTCTTGTCCATGTCCGAAAGTACAAATGAACCGTCTTCATCTCTGAACATTTTAAGGTTTAGCGTAAGTTGATTCCGGGTAATCCCTCCGTCAGCAGAATATACAAGAACAGTTCTGCTTCCGTAAGAAAATCCGAGTTCACTGTCTTCCACAACCGGTGTCATTGAAATGATATGCATGATTTCAGCACCGTTAAGAACATTGTTTGAAATCAGTGAATTGTAGTATTCTGAATTTGTAAGGTTTCGGATAACAGATACATCGTGAGAAAGAAGTGCCGTTATATAGTCAATTGTAATCTTTGTAATACTGTCATAAACGTCACAGTCAAGGTTTGCGGGTGGATTTTCTATTTTAATGTCAAAGCTTACGCCTGCAAGTTTCCTTGAAAGCTTTAAAGAAAGAATTTCAAGTTTTCCGCTTGTATCTGTTGCGATATATTCGTCATTTTCACCCTTCAGAATAAGATTTTCACCGTTTACGGAACAGTTTTCGAGTTCGTGACTGAAACTTATAAAGCCGTTACTGTCGAACAGAACAAATCTGCTGATATCTTCAAGGTCTATTCTTGCGAGTAAAGTATGCGGAGTTATTTTCTCAATGCTGGAGTATATAGTTGGTACAAGAATATTTTCATCATTGTCGATAATACCCACCTTGTCAACGCCGTTATCATTTTTTGAAACGACAAAACATTTCGGGGAAATAAACTGAATATTGCTCCATCTGGGAGAAATAATTTCATTGTCATCACGGTCGAGAACTCCGTAAAGCCCGTTGTCATGCTTCACAAGCTTATATCCGTCAGAACCTACATATTCGACTTTGGTTGAAGAATCTTTAAGTTCATGGGAAACAGAACTTCCGTTTTCAGAAGTCCTGTTCTGAAATAGGGAGATTACACTTAGTGAAAGAGTGAAAACAACAGTCAGAACACCTAAAAAGACTTTAAGCTTTATGCCCACTGTCAGTTCTCCTGTTCGTTAATTCTCTTGCGATACATTTCTTCGGTTTCGCCTGTTATATAAATAGGACGGCTCTTTGTTTCAAGGTAAGTTTTTGCAAGGTACTGTCCGAGTATACCATTGCACAGAAGGCTAAGCCCGCCGATAAGAAGAATAAGACAAACCGCAACAAGCGAACTTGTAGCCGTACCCATACAAGCCATTACAATCAGGACAATTCCCATGACGAAGCCTATAAAAGATGAGATAACGCCGAGAATTGCGGAAATTGCGAGCGGAGCAGTCGAGAAAGCCATAATTCCTTCAAGTGAGTAGAGGAACAGTTTCCAGAATGACCATGCGGTAGTACCTGCGGCTCTTTCAACGTTTTCAAATTCGATGTACTTTACACGGAAGCCTACCCAACTGAAAATACCTTTTGAAAATCTGTTATATTCACGCATCTGAAGAATAGCATCAACCATCTGTCTTGTCATAAATCTGAAATCCTGAGCCCCGTCAACAATTTCGGTCTGAGAAATCTTGTTCATAATCTGATAAAACTTTCTTGCGAACCATGAACGTATTTTTGATTCGCCTTTTCTGTTGACACGTCTTGTGGTGGCACAATCGTATTCGCCGTTCTTGACGTAGTCATACATCTGCGGAATAAATTTCGGTGGGTGCTGTAAGTCAGCGTCCATTACAACCGCATAGTCGCCCTTACAGTTTTCAAGACCTGCAAACATACCGGCTTCCTTGCCGAAATTTCTTGAGAATGATATGTAACGTACACGTCTGTCATTGAGTGAAAGTTCACGGAGCTGTGAAAGTGTATTGTCCTTTGAACCATCGTTTATAAAGAGCAATTCAAATTCAATATCTTTGTCCTTACTCTGCATATCGTCAATAACTCTGTTGATTTCATCATAGAAAAGCGGTAAAACTTCCTGCTCATTGTAGCAGGGAACAATAACTGAAATAAGTTTCAAAACAAATCTCCTCCATAAATTCTGATAAGCTGAAAAAAACCTTTTATATATAATAATACTACATATGACTTCATATTTCAATACTTTACGTTTAATTTTGTTGGTGACAAATTCAACAAAAACATTTAACATATAGCGGAAGTTCTTTATTGACACGGAGGTGACTATAATGTATGATAAAAGATAATAAGGGAGTGGATAAAGAAATGAATACAGAAGCGATAATATTTGACCTTGACGGAACATTGATTGACTCAACGGGTGTGTGGGAACAAGTTGACAGGCTTTTTTTAAGAGAGAATGGAATCGACCCGCCGAAAGATATTTCCGAAAAGGTCAAAACTATGACAATTGAACAGTCTTCGCAATACTTTATCGAAAGGTTTAAGCTTCCGCTTACACAAGAACATATCATCAACCGCATTGAAGAAATCGTTTCGGAGCAATATCATTATCACATAGGATTTAAGGAAGGTGCGGAACGGTTTCTTGACAGGCTGGACGAAAAGAATATTCCCTACTGCATAGCAACGGCAGGTTATAAATCTCTGGCGGAAGCGGTAGTCAGAAGACTTGGGCTTGAAAAGAGAATAAAATTTCTTTTGACCTGCTCAGAACTGAAAGTATCTAAAAATTCACCTGAAATCTTTTTCGAGTCGCT
>URWK01000202.1 GCA_900551505.1 uncultured Ruminococcus sp.
GTTGTTCCGCTGCTCCCCCCCCCCCCCCCCCCGCCCCCCCCCCCCCCGCCCCGCCCCGCCCCCCCCCCCCCCCCCCCCCCCCCCCCCCCCCCCCCGGATTGTCAATTGACAGGTAAATTCCGTTATGATATAATCAAAGAAAAATGTTTTAAGGAGCAAACAAAATGTCTGATAATATTTTTGTAGTATCCGATAGCGGACTGCTTACTCTTTTTAAAGTGGAAAGCGATGAGAAAATAAGTTTTCTTGAAACCCCTGAAAATGTACGGATAATAGGTAAACGAGCTTTTGCCTATTTTGAGTTATCACATATAAAACTCAATGAGGGACTGATTGAAATAAATGAGGAGGCTTTTTCAGGAAGTACGGCAGATGAAATTGATTTGCCCGAAAGTCTGTCAATAATCCGTGACAGAGCGTTTGAATCATGCCGGCATCTTAAAAAACTCTATATTCCTAAAAACGTTCATAGTATAGGAAGAGATATATTCAGCTACAGCGGTGTGGAGAAAATTGAAATAAGCCCAGAAAATAAATATTACACTATGAAAGACAGCATTATCTATACTCATGATATGCAAACCGTAGTATTGAATGCAGAACCGGGTAACAATTATATTGTGCTTGCCGATACTGTAAAGGAAATATACCGGAACGTTTTTGCGATGAACACCCATATTGAAAAATTTGAACTCAATGAGCAGAATATTAAGTCCTGCAAGAATGTTTTTTATGGTATGGTAAAGCTTGAAACGGTTATACTGAAAAACAACATAGGGGAAGCTTATGAAATTGACGTTTCCGACATGAATAAATGGAACAGTGAAATAACCATATTCAATGAGTTTATCGTAGCCGAGGAGAGCGGTAAAGAGGAACTTTTCAAGAAGATAAAGAAAATAAAAGTAAAAATAATGCTCGCCTATTATATGGTAAAAACTTATAATATTGAATTTTATGAATCATATCTTAAAAAAACAGGGAAAAGGGCAATAAACTATTTTATCTCAAAGGATTGCAGGGACGGGCTTGAATATATGCTTGAACTCAATAGCCCGAAAGATGTTGACGAATTTATAGAATTCGCAAACGAAAATGAAAATACAGAATGTCAGATGATTCTAATGAATTACAAGAATGAAAAAATAGGATTTGAAAACAATCTTTCACTTTGAGAAAACTCACAAAAACCACCCCATACACATATTATAACAACAGACGGAATGTAATAAGTTATAGTATGTATATGGGGGATTTTATTATGGATAAATCATTTCTTATAGTGGGCGGAGATATGCGGCAACTTTACCTTGCGGAGAGGCTGGCGAAAAACAACAAGGTTTATGCGATGTGCTTTGACAACAACAAGGTAATACCCAAAGGCGTAAAGATGATTGATAATCCTATGCAGTACAGTACACAACATGATTTCATTGTCCTGCCGTTACCGGCATCACAGGACGGAGTGATGATTTCAACGCCGTTCAGTCGCTGGAATATAGATATATCAATGCTGAAAAATTACATCAGGAAAGACGGAAAGGTGCTTGGAGGGAAACTTAAAAGCGATACGAAGAATATGCTTGAGGGAACGGAAGTCATAGACTACTTTGAAAGAGAAGAATTGAATGTACTTAATGCAGTTCCCACGGCAGAAGGGGCATTGCAGATAGCAATGGAGGAATTGCCGACAACGATATTCGGCAGTAAAATTCTGATTACAGGTTACGGAAGAATTTCAAAAGCTCTTGTCAGGATTTTAAGCGGATTCGGGGCGGAAGTCACAGTAACGGCAAGAAAATATTCGGATTTGGCGTGGGCGGAAATTATGGGTTGTAAGGCTGTTCACATTTCAGAAATTGAAGATAAGATTTCAGAATATGACATTATCTTTAATACCGTTCCTGCTGTTCTGCTTGATGAGAATAAGCTGAAATTACTGAAAGAAGACGCACTTGTGATAGACCTCGCATCGAAACCGGGAGGGGTGGACTTTGAAACCGCAAGAAACCTCGGAATAAAAGCAGTCTGGGCGTTGTCGCTTCCGGGAAAGGTCGCACCTGTAAAATCAGGCGAAATAATAGCGGAAACCATACTTAACATATTGAGGGAAAGGGGGCTTTCAGATGAGTGATTTAACAGGAATAAAAATCGGGTTTGCAATGACAGGCTCTTTCTGTACATTTGAAAAGGCGTTTGAGCAGGCAAGGATATTGAAAAATATGGGTGCGGATTTGATACCAGTGATGTCTTTCAATGCAGGCACAGTTAATTCACGTTTCGGAACAGCGAAGGAACATATAGAGAAAATAGAAGAAATATGTAATCACAAAGTTATCATGACAATAGAAGACGCTGAACCCGTAGGGCCTAAGAAAATGTTTGACGTTCTCACAGTTACACCATGTACGGGAAATACCCTTGCGAAACTTGCGAACAGCATTACCGATACTCCTGTTACCATGGCTGTAAAGTCGCATTTAAGAAATATGCGTCCGGTAGTGCTTACAATTGCATCGAATGATTCTCTTGCAGGGTCTGCAAAGAATATCGGTGTACTGCTTAATCTCAGGAATTACTATTTTACTCCTTTCAGGCAGGACGACAGCGAAAAGAAACCTTTTTCAGTGGTTGCGGACTACAGCAGATTGCCGGAAACGATAATTTCGGCACTTGAGAAGAAGCAAATTCAACCCATAATGGTTCAGTAATCCTTGACGGAAAAATCGGGGGGGGGGGGGGGCGCCGGGGCCCCCGAGCGGCCGCGAGCGTCTCATATAGTCTAAAAACAAGAAAAAAAAAATAAATAT
>URWK01000203.1 GCA_900551505.1 uncultured Ruminococcus sp.
TTTATTTATTTCATCCCTACCTATTTTATTTCTTATTTTTTATTTTTTTTTTTTTTTTTATTTTTTTTTTTTTTTTTTTTTTTTTTTTTTCTTTTTTTTTTTTTTTTTTTTGTGGGGGGGGCCCATATTCCCACCCCGCCCGCCCCCCCCCCCCCCCCCCCGCCTGTTTTTTTCCGTCAACGGTTACTTCTGATTATCTCTCTGCCTGATTTCAACACGTCTTATCTTACCGCTTATAGTCTTAGGAAGCTCGTCCACAAACTCTATGATTCTCGGATACTTATAAGGTGCTGTCTGCTTCTTCACATAATCCTGCAATTCCTTGATAAGTGCTTTTTCATATTCCCTGCTCTCTGCAATTTTCTTTTTGTATTCGCTTGTAGGAATAATTGTCGCCTTTACAACCTGACCTCTTATTTCGTCATGTATGCCCGTAACCGCAACTTCAAGAACCGAAGGGTGTTCCATAAGCACGCTTTCTATCTCGAAAGGTCCTATTCTGTATCCCGAAGCTTTTATAACATCGTCAACCCTGCCTACATACCAGATATAGCCGTCTTCATCTCTGTAAGCCGTATCTCCCGTATGGTAAAGATTGTTATGCCAAGCTCTTTCAGTAGCGTCCTGCGTTCCGTAATACTTTTTGAATATGCCGTATTCATTTCCGTATTTTGTAGTTCTTATTACAATTTCGCCTGTAACGCCCGTAGGCTGACTGTTTCCGTTTTCATCAACAATATCAACGTCAAAAAGCGGTGTAGGTCTGCCCATTGCTCCGGGTTTAGGGGTCATTCCGTAAAGGTTTGCGATTATAAGAACCGTTTCAGTCTGTCCGAAACCTTCCATAAGTTTCAGCCCTGTATATTCATAGAACTTATTGAATACTTCCGCATTAAGAGCTTCTCCCGCAACTGTTGCATATTCGAGCGATGACAAATCATAACCGCCCATACCTTCTTTTATGAAAAATCTGTACATTGTAGGCGGACAACAGAGTGATGTTATCTTGTATTTCTCTATCATGTGAAGCACATTTGAAGGCATGAACTTGTCAAAGTCATACACAAATACCGTTGCCCCCATTATAAATTGTCCGTACATCTTGCCCCAGGCACATTTTGCCCAGCCACTTTCCGAAATCGTCAAATGTAAGCTGTTTTCGTTAAGGTGATGCCAGTGTTTAGCCGTTATGATATGTGCAACCGCATAATGATGAGCGTGAAGCACAAGTTTCGGATAACCTGTTGTGCCTGATGAGAAAAACGCAAGCATATCATCATTTACATCATTCTCAAACCTCGGAAGTTTGTCATCATACTTAACTATTTCTTCATCGAAGTCTATCCAGCCGTCTTTTTTCACACCGTTTGCATTTACCACAAATTTTGTACCCATCTTGTCATATTCTTTAAGTGCGTCTTCAATGTGGTCTATAACTTCACCGTCTGCCGTTGCGATTATGTGAGTGACTTTCCCAAGTTCAAACCTATAGGTATAGTCCTTTTTCATAAGCTGATTTGTTGCAGGAATCAATATTGCCCCGATTTTGCAGAGTGCGAACGTTACAATCCAGAATTGCCAGTGCCTTTTAAGTACGCACATGACCATATCGCCCTTTTTAACTCCGTTGGCAAGAAACATATTTGCGGTTCTGTTGCTGAGTTCCGAAAGGTCCGAATATGTGAAAATTCTTTCCTGTCCCTTGTCATTGCACCATACCAACGCTCTCTTTTCCGGCTCAAGCCTTGCTATCTCGTCAATTACATCATACGCAAAGTTAAAATTCTGTGGCGGTGTCAGTTCAAATTTTTTCAGTACACCGTTTTCGTCAAATTTTTCTCTACAAAATTTTTCATTAAGTCTTCTTACAGAATCCATAATTTTGTTATCCTTTCTTTGTGTCTGCGGAATTATCCCAGAAAAATTTCAGCTATGTCAGCCGGTTTTCTTGCTATATAATCTGCTCCGGCGGTCACAAGTTCATTTTCATCTCTGAACCCCCAAAGACAACCTATAGACTTCACACCTGCATTTTTTGCGGTCTTTACGTCTACGTTTGTATCACCAATCATAAGTGTTTCGGATTTGTCAAAACCTGTTTCTCTGAGTATAGCCTCTATAATATCGCCTGAAGGTTTTCTTCTGCGGTCAGGTGAATTTCCAAGCACAATATCAAACAGCCCGTCTTTATAGCAACTTTTTATTACCGTAGCCACGAAACAATCCGTTTTGTTTGAAGCGACTGCCAGATGAATCCCGTTTGCATGAAGTTTTTCGGTAAGTTCGTTCATGCCGTCATAAGCTTTTGTCTTGTCTGCAAAGTGTATGCTGTAAAATTCGTTATAATACTCCAGAACTTGCGGAATAAATTCCTGTTTGTCGGCAGGTAGTATCCTTTCGCAAAGCTTATTTACTCCGTCCCCTACGAAATGATAGAATTTCTCTGTTTCGTGTGTGGGAAAACCGAGTTTCTTCAAAGCATAGTTTGAAGCATCTGCAATGTCTTCAATGGAGTTTACCAACGTTCCGTCAAGGTCAAATATTGCCAGTTTATACATTCTTTATGCACCTCATTCGGTTTTTTTATTTTATCCATTTTACCACAACGGGAATTATAAATCAACAGATATATATTATTATCAGAAAAACAGATTATAAGCTTACCGAAAAATGCGGAACTATGTAACTTCCTGCAAGTCGGGGAGGGGGGGGGGGGGGGGGGGGGGGGGGGGGGGGGGGGGGGGGGGGGGGGGGGGCCGCCCGGCGCTGGGCCGAGCATCGG
>URWK01000204.1 GCA_900551505.1 uncultured Ruminococcus sp.
ATAAGAGGTGAAAAGAGTTTAAGGAATGAACAACAGAATTGACTAAGTACGGAAACCGATTCGCACCAGTCCGCCGTTATCTCCACACAATCATTAAGCATATCCTCATAATCCTGCTTAACCTCCCTTACTGCCTCCGAACCATGCATAAACACACCGTTCTCGAAGTGCAGATAGAAACTTCTGAAATCGAAATTAGTAGTTCCGACTATCGCCCTTGTGTCATCTGAAACAATGGTCTTTGAATGAATAAATCCCGGCATATATTCAAAAATTCTTACGCCATTTTTTATAAGCGTCTGATAATTTGAACGTGTAACGGCATGAACATATTTCTTATCAGGAATATTAGGCGTTATAATTCTTACGTCAACTCCGCTGAGAACCGCAAGTTTAAGGCAAGTTATCATCTCATTGTCAAGTATGAGATAAGGCGTTGATATATACACATATTTCTTTGCGGAATTTATTATACTCATATACGCAAATTCTCCCGTAAGATGTCCCGTCATAGGTCCGTCCCCAAACGGCTGAACATAACCGTCATTCTCCTGCTCAACGTTTTCATCAAGGTAATGTTTTATGGTATACTTTGCGTAATCTTCATATTTTGTCTTTGTTTCGTTGTTTGCGAAATACCAGAGTTGCAAAAACATCAGCGTAAGAGAAGATACCGCATCACCTTTAAGCCTTAAAGCACAATCTTTCCAATAGCCGTATCTTTTTCTTTGGTTTATATATTCATCGGCAATATTAAGACCGCCCGTAAACCCTGTTTTTCCGTCAATTACCGTTATTTTTCTGTGGTCACGGTAATTCATGAATGTATCAACTGACGCTCTGAACGGATTGAATACGGCAACTTTTATTCCTGCTTTTCTGAGTTTTTTTGTATAGTCTTTCTTGAGCAGGTTTATTGTCCCAAGGTCATCATACATTACCCTCACATCTACGCCTTGTTTTGCCTTTTCGGTGAGAACTTCAAGAATCCTGCTCCACATTTTGCCCTGGTCTATTATGAAATACTCGATAAATATAAAGGACTTTGCACTTTTCAGGCTTGCGATATAGTCATCAAAAAAGTCTTCACCTCTCGGATAAAAATGTGTCTGAGTATGTTCGTAAACATGAGTATGTGCTGTATTGGAAATATATGTGCAGATTTTTGAAGTTGAAGGACTTTCCGATTTCAGCTTTTCCTCAATATCTTTGTCGTGTTTAAGTATCTTACGGCTCGCAACGGCAATACTCATATATCGTCTTAATGTCTTTTTAGGAACTTTTCTTCTCTCAAACACAAAGTACAACAACCATCCTATTACCGGAACTGTAAGCATAAGAATTACCCACGCAAGCTTAAATGTCGGATTTGAGTCTTCTGAAACCACCGCCACCACGAGAATAAGGCTCAATATTACAAGAAACGATTGTATCCACATAAAATACTGGCTAAGACCATAAACCGTCCCGAATAACAAAATTATTTGTAGCAGTATGAAAAGGCTTGTAACAAATAATCGGCTTGTAAAGAACCTTGTAAGTTTTTTCAGCATATTTTACTTCTCCCCTTTTTTATCTTTATTCTACAGATTTTATTCTACAGCAGTCGATTATCTAAATTGAGAAATTTATTTGACGGAAACGTTAAAACATGATATTATATATTTCAGTATATTATCGCTGAAAAGGTGGTGTAACCATTGGGAAAGAATATCAGATATGACCGCATATTTTCAGCTTTGATTGTTGTTGCAGTTGTCAGTTTCGCAACTGTTAATACAATTATCAGCAGGCATGAAAATTCATCATCTCTCAACACAAACAATTCTTCCGTATCTGACAGCACTGTGTCACTTGAAACAACTGTTCCTGACGGAAATTACGAAACAATAACGCTCGCTTATTCCAACATAAAAAAGGGAAGCCTTGTGCTGACCAATCTTTCAAATTACCTCGGAAATGACGATGCCCCGAATTCACTTGTTCCGATATACAGCAACAAATCCGACTGTTACAGAGTAAAAGACCTTGAAACCTCGCTTACTTCTTCGACAGTAAAAGCCCTTAACAATCTTCTGACCGCCTATAATCAGGAACATGATGCTGATGAAATTATGGTCACAAGTGGTTACAGAACCGTTGAACAGCAGAATGAATATTATCAAGAGTATTTAAAAAGCACAAATGATGTATTCAAGGGCGGAGTTTTTCCGGGAGGATTCAGTGACTATAATACGGGAGCAGGATTTGACCTCGGGATTTTCCCAAAGAGTGGCGAATCTTCTTCGTATTATACCCCTGACGGTGAATATTCCTGGATTGCGGAAAATGCTTCCCAGTACGGCTTTATTCTCCGCTACCCTGCCGACAAGACGGGAATTACTAACCACAAGACACTGACTTATCATTTCAGATATGTAGGATTTCCGCACTCTTATTATATGACGCAAAATAATCTTTGCCTTGAAGAATACATCGAGGAACTTAAACAGTATACCGCTACTCCGCTTAAAATCTCTGCGTTTTCAAAGGATTATGAAATCTATTACATAAGGGCAAATGAAAATTCCGATACTGTTGCGTATATCCCTAAAAATGTTTCTTACACCGTCTCGGGAAACAATATTGACGGCTTTATTCTCACGCTCGAAAGAGACCAGTAAATTTTATTTTTTAATGGGGGGGGGGGGGGGGGGGGGGGCGCGGGGGCGCAACCCAACACCCGACAAAGACAGAAAAAAAAAAAAAAAAAAATAAATAATTAAATTAAGAA
>URWK01000205.1 GCA_900551505.1 uncultured Ruminococcus sp.
CGGTTTGCCTGCAAAGCAGGCAAACCGCCCCCACAACCTTTTCACGCATATAAACTTCAAAGAGCTTTTCTGCATTTTATTTCTATTGCCGTACCGTTTCCGCTCTCGGAGTGTACTGTAAATTCAAGCCCTGAATTTTCACAAAGTTTTCTGCATATATACAGCGAAGTTCCATAAGGCAATTCGTCTGAGACGGGATTGTCAATTAAGGCTTCATCAATGCCGTTTCCGTTATCCTGAACGAATATAGAAATTGTTTCTCCGTTATCTCTGGCGAAAATCAGAACACTTTTTCCGCTGAGTTCAAGGCAATTATCAATTACGCTGTGCAGGACAACATCAATTACATCACTGTCGGCGATTATGTTCCCTGTAAGCTTCTTTATTGAAAAGCGTACTTTACGGCGTGAAAGCTTTCCGCCGTATTCGAGCATAAGAGGGTTTGCGTAATTTCTTAGTTGAATGGTTTCTTCCCTGTAACCTTCCGTACTCTTTTCGCCATATACAGCACAGAGCTTTATTTTTTTCGCAAGGCGTTCATCAGAAATATCCGAACCGCTTTCCGCAAATCCCTTTATAACGCTTGAAAGAACCATAGTTTCATTTATTGTTTCGCAATGTGCTTTTGTAATTTCTTCCTTGTACCTGCTCATTACATCGAGTATAAATTTCTCCTCTGCATAAGGCGGAGCAGGATTTTTTCTTTCGGCAAGCTTATCATAAAATTCTGCTTTAAGCTTGTATTCCCTGAAAGGCGGAATAAGAATTATCAGTAAAGAAACAAGGCTTGCCACGACAGAAATAATAATACTGTCGGCAATCCCCCATACAACAGACGAAAGCGTAACGGCAATTACGGCTGTAATCGGATAGAGTATTTTCTGTTTCATAAGCTCTTTTTTAATTATCTTTATAAATATCATCTTCTTTCACGTTCTTATATTTTCCTGTTCTGTTGTGCAATATGCTGAATTGCCCTTAGGCGAGTATAGAGCGGCTGTTGTGAATTATGCACAATAAACGCTGATTTTATGGCAATAAAGACCTGCTCAACACGTTTTTAAAGAAAGATTTTGCCATTAACTCTGTGCCAATTCGGATTTTTCGCTGTTTCGGGGCTTATTTCTTTAATTTATTGTGTAAGGTGCTGAATTGCTCTCAGGCAGAATAAAGCCTTGGTTGTGCATATTATACAACTGTCAGTCCCCTATGAATTCTTTTATCATTGAGTTCTCTGTTACAAGTTCAGTTCCCACTGTTTCAAGCTCTTTTAAGAATTTTACTATCACATTGTAATTTCTGTTACTGTTCATAGTATCCCCAAGCTTTAAAAGATTATCATAAATCAGCCCTTTATATACACTTGCCTCGTATTCGTGGAATGTATCAATGTCAATGTCTGCACGGTTCTTGAAAGGCATTATGTAGAGTTCTTCTCCCCTTGAAACGCTTTCAAAGTAATCAAATACGTCCGGAATTTCTCTGCCTCTGAATTTAGTATCTCTTATAAGTCTTCTGAGCAGGCGGATTTTGCTTGGGTGAAGATATTCCCGTTCACTGTTTTCAAGCCTTGTGCGGACACTTACATATATATTTGTTGAAAAATCGTGTATACTCTCCCCTGTTACTTCCGGATTAAGTGCGTGTATACCTTCAACAATAATAACCTGCTCAGGCTTTCTGCAAAACGGGATACTTCCGTCAGGTGCTTGTTTTTTGAAATTGAATACAGGCATTGCAACTTCATGACATTCATTCATGTATTTCATGTGTTCACGAAAAAGCGGAATGTTTACGCAATAAGGCGATTCAAGGTCGATTTCCCCATTTTCAAGCCTCGGCATATTCTCGGAAGAATTGGCACGAAAATAATTGTCCATGGAAATTACCACACTGTCTGTATTGTATTCTGTTCTGAGTATATCTGAAATTCTGTGAGCGGAAGTTGTCTTACCCGAACCTGACGGCCCTGAAAGAAATACAAGCGGTTTGACATCTTTATGTTCTGAAATTTTTTTTGCACATTTTTCTATCTGTCGGGAATAAGCTTTTTCGGAGTTTAGAATGAATTTTTCTGTATCTGTTTTTATTTTTGAATTGATTTCAGAAATTGCTGAAACTTTCATATGAGTATATACCTTTCTAAATGTTTTTTGAGTATGGTCAGCTAAAATTATATCATCTTAATAAATTTTTGTAAAGCGGTTTATCCTGCTCACTGTGTATTTATAATTCCTGATTTTTCTTGAAAAAATCTTCACTGTATGATATAATGGAAGCAACAATATATTATATTTTTGCAGAGGTGATAATTATGAGTATAGACCGCAAACAATGCCCGCAATTTTTAAACGACTATATAACATACCTGAAAGTTGTAAAAGGCTGTTCGGAACGTACCGTTGAAGAATATTTCCTTGACATAAGATTGTTTTTAAGGTATATAAAAAAAGAACGGCTTAACCTTAAAGAAAATGTTTCAAATATTCCGATAAAAGACTTTGACAGTGAGTGGCTGAAAGAAGTAACCCTGAACGAAATTTATGACTTTGAATATTTTCTTTCACAGGAACGCAGGAACAGCAATACAGCCCGTTCAAGAAAAACTTCCGCCCTGAAGAATTTCTTTAGTTACCTCCAGAAAAGAGCAGGTATCATTGACAAGAATCCGGCAAATGACATTGAATTTCCGTCACTGAAAAAGACCATTCCAAAATATCTTACTCTTGATGAAAGTGTACATATGCTTGCAAGTATCGACTC
>URWK01000206.1 GCA_900551505.1 uncultured Ruminococcus sp.
TATTTTTATAAAAAATAATTTTTATTTTTTTTTTAATATAAAAAATTTTTTTTAATTTAAATTTTTTTTTTGGGGGGGGGGGGGGGCGGGGGGGGGGGGGCGGCCCCCCCCCCGCCCCACACACATATATCAGGGAACTTCCCGTTAAATGTGCTTATTCTTCAATCTTCAGAAGACCTCTGTTAATGAGTTCCTGAGTGGCAAGCAGTATTCCGATTTTTCCGCTTGTGTAAGTTATACCGCCCTGAAGCCATACCGCAAAAGGTTCTCTTATCGGTGCATCTGCCGAAAGCTCAATTGACGCTCCAAGTGTGAAAGTTCCTGCCGCCATAATTACCTTGCTGTTATAGCCCGGCATATCCCAGGCTTCCGGAGATACGAATGAATCTACCGGAGCTCCTTTCTGTATACCCTGACAGAAAGCTGTAAGCATTTCTTCATTTCCAAGCTTTATAGCTGTGATAATATCCCCTCTCTGCTCATTCTTCTTCGGGAAACACTCAAACCCAAGCTTCGTATAAAGTTCCCCTGCGAAAGTAGCGGTCTTCACAGCATTCGCCACAACATCAGGTGCCATAAACAACCCTAAAAACATTTCCCTGCTCATGTCAAGTGTACAACCTACTTCTTTTCCCATTCCCACGCAGGTAAGTCTGTATGAACAGAGTTCCACAAGGTCTTTTCTGCCTGCAATATAACCGCCTGTACGGGCAATTCCTCCGCCTGCATTCTTTATAAGTGAGCCTACAATAATATCTGCACCGACTTGTGTAGGTTCTTGCTTTTCTACGAATTCGCCGTAGCAGTTATCTACCATTACAATAGTTTCGGGGCTTACACTTCTTACAGCCTGAACCATTTCCTTTATATCCGCAATTGTAAAAGCAGGTCTGAGTGAATAGCCTCTTGAACGCTGGATATATGCGACTTTAGCCCCTCTTATGTTTTCCCTGATTGCTTCAAGGTCTGCTTTTCCTTCGTCTGTAAGGTCAATTTGTCCGTACTCTACGCCGAAATCGGTAAGTGAACCGTTACCTTTTTCGCCACTTATTCCGATGACTTCTTCAAGTGTGTCATATGGCTTACCTGTGATAGAAACCATTCTGTCACCTGTACGGAGTATTCCGAAAAGAGCCGTTGAAAGTGCGTGCGTACCCGAAACAAAATTATGTCTTACAAGTGCGTCTTCCGCACCGAAAACTTCCGCATAAACCTTGTCGAGAATATCCCTGCCGTTGTCGCCGTAGCCGTAACCTGTGCTTCCGCAAAAACAACTTTCGCTTACCCTGTTATTTATAAATGCGGAAAGAACCTTTGCACCGTTATATTCTGCGACAGTATCACAGCAGGCAAGATTAAGCGAACAGGAATTTTCCGCTTCTCTTGCGAATGATGAAAGGCTTTCGTCAATATTAAAAAAACTGTTGTTCAACATAATATCTCCTTTAAATAATCTGAAAAAATCAGCGTTTTTCATGTTCAATCAGGCTGTCACTTCTCTGGATTACATTTTCATGGGATACGGCTTCAAAGCCTATCCCCGTGTAAAAGCTTACTCTGTGGTCAAGTGCAAACAACCATAAGGTTTTCCCCTCTGCCTTACGTTTTTCACATATGAATGAAAGCAGATTTCTTGCAAATCCTTTTCCCCTGCTGTCCCTGCGTGTAGCGACCTGACCTATAAGTATATGGTCGTCAATGTCGTAGATTTCCGTAAGTGTTGTGCAGTCCTTATAAAGCCAGACTTTCGTTATATCTCTCCTGATTCTGTGCGACATATCCGTTATCCATAATCCGTAATCCTGAGTTTTCGGGAAAGATTCCGAAAGTATAGGATAAATTGTGTCAAGCTTAGGAACGGTAACATCAGCTTCATCAATCCTGCTTTTCGTTTCCATTCCCTTGTACCTGAACAGCGTTCTTGTAAGGGGAATATAACCGTCAACATTGCCGAGGTACTTCATAATATGCCAGGGAGCTTCAACTCTGATAGGCTGAACCATCTTCACATATTCGATAATTTCGTGTATGCCATCCTGCGGCAATTCCGTTTCATTCCAGATAACCACGGTTGAATTGATTTCAAGCATTATTCCGCTTATGTTCCCGTATTTAAGCTCGAAGAACCTGCAAAAATTATACTTTATCCCGTATGCGTTATAATAGGCAAGAATTTTCCTGCCATAATAACTTTTTATAAGTCTTCCGCTCTCTATAAAAGAGTCTTCAAAAATTTCTCTAATCATAAAGTTGCCAACCTGCTTATCAGCGATTCCGTGAGTTTCTCGCAAGCTTCAATATCGGCGATTTCCGCTACACAAGACGGTGAGTGAAGGTATCGGCAAGGTGCGGAAATCGCCGTAGTCTTCACCCCGTATGCAGAAACATGAATTGCTCCGCTGTCATTTCCGCCTGCTATCATTGTCTTTGTCTGATACGGAATTTTGTTTTCCCTTGCGGTTTCGGTTGCAAGTTTATAAAGTTCCCTGTCATAAACCGTTGCTCTGTCCATATAAGAGATAACCGCACCTTTTCCGAGTTCGCACACTCTCTTGTTTCCCGAAACTGACGGAATATCAGAAGCCGTTGTTGTTTCAAGGACTATGGCAAAATCAGGCTGAACATTGAAGGCGGAAGTTCTCGCACCTCTCAAGCCCACTTCTTCCTGAACATTAAACACAAAGTATGTGTCATATTCAAGCTCTTTTTCTATCAGGTCAAGCATTATCGCACAACCTGCCCTGTCATCAAT
>URWK01000207.1 GCA_900551505.1 uncultured Ruminococcus sp.
AAAAAAAAAAAAATAAATAAAATTCTGGTCATTTTTTTTTGGCCATTTTTTTTACACCCCCCCCCCTCCCCCTCCCCGCCCCCCCCCCCCCCCCCCCCGGGGGGGGGGGGCGCGCCGGAACAACAAACCCATAAAGAAAACTTCCCGTTTTGGCGGGGAATCAGATAAGGACGGTGAAAAATATGAATATGCACGAAATTATTAACAAGACCAGACGTAAACAGCAACTTGGCAGAGAAGAAATAAAATATCTTGTAGAGGGCTATGTAAGCGGAGAAATTCCCGATTATCAGGTTTCCGCATGGCTTATGGCGGTGTATTTTAACGGGCTTAGTGAGCAGGAAACAATTGACCTTACGCTTGCGATGGAGAATTCAGGGGAGATAATGAACCTTGAAGGCATAGGGAAGATTACCGCCGACAAGCACAGCACGGGCGGAATAGGTGACAAGACCACACTTATAATTGCCCCGATGGTTGCGGTGTGCGGTGTTGCCATGCCGAAAATGTCAGGCAGAGGGCTTGGATTTACGGGAGGGACAATTGACAAACTTGAAAGTATTCCCGGTTTCAGTGTTTCACTTCCGTTCGAGAAATTCATTGAGAATATTAAAAAGAGCGGTTTTGCGATAGTTTCGCAGAGTGGCAACCTCGTACCTGCCGACAAGAAACTTTACGCCCTCAGAGATGTGACGGATACGGTTGACAGTATGCCTCTAATCTGTTCAAGCGTTATGAGTAAGAAACTTGCGATGAATACCGATTGCATACTTCTTGACGTGAAGTGCGGAAGCGGTGCTTTCATGAAGACCGAAAAAGAAGCCGGGGAACTTGCCGAACTCATGGTTAAGGTCGGTAAAGGTGCAGGCAAAAAATGCAGGGCGGTTATTACAGATATGAATATGCCTCTTGGAATGAATATAGGCAATTCGCTTGAAGTTATCGAAGCTGTCGAAGTCCTTAAAGGCAATGTTAAAGGCAGACTCAGGGAAATTTGTGTAATCCTTACGGCTAATATACTTGAGATGTGTGGAAAAGGCTCTTATGATGAATGTATAAAGCTTGCGGAAGAATCAATAGACAGCGGTAAGGCACTTGAGAAATTCAGGCAGGAAATCACCTTGCAGGGCGGAAATCCGGAAGTTACAGATAATTATTCTCTTTTTCCACAGCCGAAACATAAGATAGAAATTTTTGCATGGAAATCGGGCTACATTGCCGGAATGGCCAGCGAAAAAATCGGTGAAGTTTCTCTTTTCCTCGGAGCAGGCAGGGAAACGAAAGACAGTGCAATTGATTATTCGGCAGGGATAATTCTTAACAAAACGGTCGGAGAATACATTGAAAAAGGCGAACTGCTTATGACCCTGCACACATCGCTTGAAGATACTTCCGATGCACAGCGGAAAATTAAAGAAGCGATTATGATTTCAGAGTACAAAACTGTAAAAACTCCCGTAATTAAGGCGATAATTAATTGATTTGCGGATTCGGAATAACAACACATATTTATAAATTGACAAAAGTCAATAAATTTTCTTAAAACCTATTGACATAATGAATAAAAAAGTATAAAATTATCTTATGGAAATATAAATAACATTCAAAACCACAAAAAGTCTGGAGGACGCTATGCAAAAGACAAAGTTAGGAATAAACGCCAATATACTCGCAGGAATATTGTTTTTCCTCGGATTCACGGGAAATTCGCTTGTAATGTTTCTGGCGTGTGGCTATGTTCTCTTATGCGAAAAGAATGACTGGCTGAGAAAGATGGCTTTCAAGGCTATGGCAGTATATCTTGCCTGCTCGGTCGGTGTAAGTATCTTGTCAATGGTTGATACGGCTATTGCAATTCCGAGAGTATTCATACATAATCTCAGTCTCGGAAGTGTAGGAAACATACTTACAAACGCAATTAACCTCATAAGATACATAATGATGGGCTTCATGGGATTAAAGGCATTTAAGAATCAGGAAATAAACATTGCAACTATTGATGACGCTTTCACTTCATCGGAATCCGAAGAAAAGCAGGAAACAAAAGTAAACTTAGAAAAATAAACAACACAACAGGGAGGAATTAACAATGGCATTTGATTTCAAAAAGACTTGGGGAAGCATTACAGAGAGTGCTAAGAAAACAGCAGGCGACATTTCCGAAAAGACAAAAATAATGGCTGAAAAAAGTAAGCTCAAATCAAAGATAAATACAGAGGAAAACAACATTAACAAAAAATACCTCGAACTCGGAAAGCTCGCTTACGATATGGCGAAGAAACAGAATATTGCGGAATTTGACGAAATCGTAAAGGATATTGACCTCGGAGTTTCGGAAATTGAAAAGCTTAAGAGAGAAATCGAAAAGCTTGACGGCTGTGTATTCTGCTCAAATTGCGGTGCTTCAATGCCTGTAGGTACAGAATTCTGCTCAAAGTGCGGTACAAAATATGTTGCTCCGCCTTCTGACGATGATGATATTGCAGATGCTCCAGAAGAAACGGAAGAAAAGAACTTCATTCCGACAGAAGCAACTGCTACCGAAGAAAAGTCAGATAATAAACCGAATTTTAACTGATTAATTTCAGCTAAAATATAAAAATCACTTTCCAACAGCGGTTTCTGCTTACCTATGTAAGCAGAAGCCGTTTGTTTTTCGGTAACGGGGGAGTGGGGGGGGGGGGGGGGGGGGGGGGGGGGGGGGGGGGGGGGGGCGGCCGGGGCGAAGCACAACAACTCACAAATAAA
>URWK01000208.1 GCA_900551505.1 uncultured Ruminococcus sp.
TATTTTCCGGCCACCCAAAAAAATTTTTGCCGAAACGGAAAACCTTCCGTGCTATTGAAAAAAGTCTGAAAAAAAGGTATAATAAATATGTGAACTACCCCCGCCTACGCTTCGCTAAGAGGCGGGGGCTTCCTGCTTCATAATTCATTGCTAATTTTTTAAATATTTAGTCTTACACGAACTCCACAGGCTTGAATTCCGGTAGTCCCTACCGTATATATGTAGGTTTGTATGCTGTCGTTCACTAACTTCGCACTTATTTATTGCTGACTGGTTACAGCGACCGGTAGTCCAATACGGTGTCTTAGAGAGGATAACCTTACTTTAATCCCTTATCATAGCGGTATGATTAACCACTAATCCGTTCTCCTTTCCTAATCTCTGTACCAACTGCTTGGTTCTCGCTTTTTGTGGCACAGGCAATTGAAAATATGATACTCTCATCATATTTTTTATATTAATTATATCATACTATATTATTTTTAGTTTGTCAACAAGGGTAATGCAATTCATCCCTCACTTTCACTTCGCTTAGAAGTGAGGGTGTTCTTGCTGATTTCCCTGATAAAGTAGATGTAAAGGAGGGGTTTATATGATTAAAAAGGTGGGTAACTTTATAAAAAAAGAAACGGTTTTTTGCATATCATTTGTTGTTGCAGTAATCTCAATGTTTATTATTCCGCCGTCATCAAGTTATATCGGATACATAAACTTTTCGGTACTTGCACTGCTGTTCTGTCTGATGTCGGCAATAGAGGGGCTTAAACAAAGCGGTATTTTCTCACTGACGGCTTCCGCATTGCTGAAATATGCAAAAGACCTGAGAAAACTTTGTTTTATACTTATAACACTCTGCTTCTTTTCTTCGATGCTCATAACAAATGACGTAGCACTTATTGCTTTTGTACCGCTTACGGTCATGCTGATGAAAGATTACAAGAAAGATTTACTTAAAACAGTAGCACTTGAAACCGTTTCGGCAAATCTCGGCTCAATGCTTACACCTCTTGGGAATCCGCAGAATCTTTTTATATACGAAAAAAGCGGAATGAAGCCTGTGGAATTTCTGCTTACAATGTTGCCGGTTGCGATAATATCGTTTGTAATGTTAAGTGTTTCTACTTTGATTGTAAGTAAAAAACCGATTGAAAAGCCGAATACAGATATTGAATTTGACAGAAAAGGAAGTATAATTTGCGGAATACTGTTCTTAATGTGCATATTGACAGTTCTCCATGTGATTCCTTATGCAATATGTACAGCAGTTATAATAGTTTCACTGTTGATTTACAGAAAAGAAATCCTGATGAAAGTTGACTATATGCTTTTGCTGACTTTCGTATGTTTCTTTATATTTTCCGGAAATCTCTCGGCAATGCCACAGATACAACAGTTTTTCTCAGACATTCTCAAAGAACATACACTTGAAGCGTCATTGCTGTGCAGCCAGATAATAAGCAATGTTCCTGCAACGGTTTTGCTTTATCCGTTCTGTACAGATATAAAAGCCTTGTTGTACGGTGTTGATATAGGAGGGTTGGGAACTCCTGTAGCATCACTTGCAAGCCTTATTTCTTACAGGATATACATAACTTCCGAAGGTGCAAAAGGCGGAAAATATCTGGCGGTATTCATGCTGATATGTGTGATATTTCTTGCTGTACTGTATCCTTCCGCAAAGTTTATTTTATAAAGATAGAAAAGGAGACTGACATATGACAAATATAAAAAGAGCAGACAAGGCGGATTTGAAGGCAATACTTGAATTACAATACCTTGCATATCAGAGTGAAGCTAAACTTTTTAATAATCCGGATATTCCTCCGCTAAAGCAAACTTTAGAAGACGTGGAGCAGGATTACGAAAAAGGAATAATTCTTAAAGCTACCGATGAAAACAACAAAATTATAGGTTCGGTAAGGGCGTATTGTGAAAATGATACTGTGTTTATAGGAAAGCTTATGGTAAATCCCCAAAACCAGAGAAACGGCATAGGCACAAAACTTTTACTCGCAATAGAAAAAGAATATCCCGGCAAAAGATACGAACTTTTCACCAGTAGCAGAAGCAGAAAAAATATATCACTTTATGAAAGGCTTGGGTATAGAATTTTCAAGGAAAAGCAGATTACCGAAGAACTGAAATTCATATACCTTGAGAAGATATAATTAAAATCAAAGGAGCAGGTTATGAGAAGAATTGACAGAGAACTTACCGAAACGAAAGATATTATCGAAATCATCGAAAAAAACAAGGTGCTGAGAATGGCAATGGCTGACGGCAAAAAACCTTATGTAGTACCGCTTAATTACGGATATACCTTTGAGGACGGGAAACTTACATTTTATATTCACTGTGCCAGAGAGGGACGCAAGCTTGATATTCTGAAAGAAAACAACAATATTTGTTTTGAAACGGACTGCGAACATGAACTTATCGAGGCGGAGAAAGCTTGCGGTTACGGTTACAGATTCGCAAGCGTAATAGGCGAGGGGACTTGTTCCATAGTCGAGGACAGAGAAGAAAAAATAAAAGGTCTTTCCTTGCTTATGAAGCATCAGACAGGTTCTGAAAAGGCTTTTTCGTTTGAAGCTGTAGACAAGGTAGTTGTTTGTAAGCTCGAAATAACAGAATTTTCAGGAAAAGCCCACAGGTAAACTGTATCGGGGAAGTCAGGGGAGGCGGGGGGGGGGGGGGGGGGGGGGGGGGGGGGGGGGGGGGGGGGGGGGGGGGGGGGGGGGG
>URWK01000209.1 GCA_900551505.1 uncultured Ruminococcus sp.
GTCGTCGCGGGCGGGGCGGCCCCCCCCCCCCCCCCCCCGCCCCCCCCCCCCCCCCCCCCCCCCGGTTAAAAGTAAGGAATTTAGTATACTTCAAGTCCTTAAAGCCTTTTTCATGAAAGCTTCCGTACTGATATTTCCCTCACGGTTATATCTGTTTAATCCGAAAAGACAATCAGGGTCTTTGTTTATGTAATTCGGATTCTCGTAACAGTTTAATGTCACCTTAAAGCCGAGTTCCTTTAATACGGAAATGCTTTCCCTGCTGATTTCGCCGTAAGGATATGCAAAAAGAATTGGTGTAATTCCCGTCTTTTCGGTCAATGCGGTCTGCAAACCGCCTATGTCTTCTTTAAGTAAAGCCTGATACTGACTTACGGATTCCGATGCAAGTTTTCCGCAACCTCTGCGACCGTCAAGTGAATGCATATCATAAGTGTGATTGCCGATTTCTATTCTCCGGTTCTTTTTAAGTTCCGAAAGGTCTTCCCAAGTCAGATGTGAATATTTCGGATTATGTTCGGCAGTCCGGGAAAATTTATCCGTGAAACTTCCCACTACGGAAATTACCGCCTTCATGTCATACTTTTCAAGTAACGGTTCAAGGTATTCCATATTATTGTAATAGCCGTCATCAAGCGTTATCATTACAGGTTTCTCCGGCAAGGGCTTATCATTCTCTATATATTCCACCAGGTCAGCCGACAATACTGCCGTATAGCCGTTTTCCTTTAAGTACTTCAAATCATTCTCTATTGTCTGCGGACTGACTATATATTTTTCTTCCGCCACGCCGTCAATAATGCTGTGATACATGATTACAGGCAACGGAATATCTGTTTCGGGGTTTACTGTAACTGCCAGCCATGAGTTTTTACCAAGCACAGTTATAACGGTGACGGCTATTATAACCACAATATCACATATAACTATTTTCACAAGTTTTTTTGCATTATAACAGCGATAAACCATATACACCACCTCATTGGTAAGATTATATGACTGAAATTAAAAAATCAGAACAGTTATTTTTCTGCCCATTCATTAATATTATTGTATAAGAAAAGTCTAAAATAAGAGGGTGGAGAGATATGCACAGACAGGCAAGAAAAAAATTTCAGACAATCGGGGCTTGTGTTTCGGCTATGATTATTTCTCCGTTTCTTGCAGGAATGATTTTAAAAGGTATTCCGGCAGTTGCGGAAGTAGCGGGAAAAATCGCCGAACTTACAATAGGAGTCGAGGAAAAAAGTAATTCGCTTGAAATTACGGACGGATTCGATGAAACTGCGGTTTTGTCGGAAGGCTTGGGCTGGGACTTCGATGAATTCGATGCGGAAGATGAAGCCGATGAACAAGTTGAATATGACAATACCGATGTCGGAGAAAAACCGTATCCCGAAAACCTCGACAACCCCACGGGAACAGTTACACAAACTACTTACGGTCTTTATTCAGGTACACAATTCTTTAATCTCGACAAGGCGGGGCAAGTCAGAAACAGCACCCACGTTACAAATCAGGTCTTACTCAATCAAAGCAGGCAATTACCCGAATTTACCATAGATTTAAACGGAGAACCCCAGGTTCTCATAATGCACACCCATACCACAGAAAGCTTTGAACCTTACGAAAGAGATTTCTATGACAACAGCTTTTCATACAGAACTACAGACCCTTCAAAAAATACTGTCATGATAGGTGAAGAAATTAAAAAGGGGCTTACCAAGGCAGGCATAAACACTATTCACGATACAACAATTCACGATTACCCTTCTTATAACGGTTCTTATGAAAGAAGCGAACAGACCGTAAAATCGTACCTTGAACAATATCCGTCAATAAAAATTGTGCTTGATATACATAGAGATGCCCTTGAGAGCAATAATAATCTTATACAACCCGTTGCGAACATAAACGGCAAAAAGGCGGCTCAGATTATGATAATTTCGGGCTGTGATGACGGCACTATGGGAATGCCGAACTATTTGCAGAATTTCAGACTTGCAAGCCTATTTCAGCAACAACTTGAACAGGACTGGAGCGGACTTACAAGACCTATTTTATTTGATTACAGGAAATACAATCAGCACCTCACGACAGGAAGCTTATTAATTGAAGTCGGTTCGCACGGAAACACTCTTGACCAGGTAAAATACAGCGGTGAACTTATAGGTAAATCGCTTGCAAAGGCACTGCTTGAAATCAAAACACAATAAAAAGGAGTTTGAATAATGATTAAAAGGATTTTCAAGGTTTCTGTGATTATATTCTTCGCAGTAAATATTTTAATCTGCGGATTTATGAAAGTACAGAGTTGTGCGGTAAATTCGATGACTTCACGGAAGACGGAAGTTATAACCGCTAATCCGGTTTCGGATAATCGCATTGAAATTTCGCTTATGGGCGGAAAGAGTTTTGAAATCCGTACAGACACAGATAAAAACACACTTGCAGATGAAATAATTACACCTTCAATAATTTGGTTAGTTAAAAAAAGTAGCAATTTGTTAACGAATTTTTTTATCTTTGAGGACATCAAGGCGTTATAATATTCAAGTATATACAATAAATCTGTCTGTAGCTCAGTGGATAGAGCAATACGCTCCGACCGTATGTTGTCGCTGGTTCGATTCCAGTCAGGCAGATAATTAAAAGCCCCTTATTTAGAAAGTAAGGGGCTTTTCGTATATTTTTCCGGGGGCGGGGGGGGGGGGGGGGGGCCGCCCCGCG
>URWK01000210.1 GCA_900551505.1 uncultured Ruminococcus sp.
TTTATTATATTATAAAATATATTCTTATTTTTTTTTTCTTTTCCTTGGCGGCGCCGCCCCCGCCCCCCCCCCCCCCCCCCCCCCCCCCCTGATAACTATCCCGAAAAGAAAAACTAAACGGAGGAAAAAATGAGAGGTTACAGAATAAGCGTAATTCGCCACGGATTGACGGAAGCCAATGAAAAAGGTATATATATAGGTACAACAGATTACTCATTGTCAGAAGCAGGCAAAAGACAGCTTTATGACAAACTTGACGAATACGAATATCCAAGAGTTCAGAGAGTTTATTCAAGTCCGCTGAAGAGATGCATGGAAACAACGGAAATACTGTTCCCTGACAGTGAAAAAATGGTTGTAGACAATCTCAGGGAAATGAATTTCGGGGATTTTGAAGGAAAAAGTGTAGAAGAACTTATAAACAGGGAAGACTATAAAAAATGGCTTAAAGGCGGTGCGGATAATCCGCCCCCGAACGGAGAAACCTTGCAGAACCTCGTGGTAAGGACGTACAGAGCATTGAATGAGATAATCAGAAATATGATGTCAGAAGATATTTTTGAAGCGGCAATCGTTACTCATGCAGGAGTTTTAAGCAATATGCTTTCATGTTTCGGAGTTCCGAAAGTCAAGCCTACAGACCTTAAATGCGATGCCGGAGAAGGTTATGAAATTCTTGTTACGGCACAGTTCTGGCAACAGGCAAACGCTTTTGAAATTATCGGGCAAGTTCCGTTCCTTAAAGACTGAAAGCGAATTATCCCGAAAAGATGAGGCATAATAAACGGTGAAATCTTTTGTATAAAAAGGAGAGTAACCATGAAAAATTTTTTCTGCAATCGTACACAAAAACTTATGACAGCATTGACGGCAATTTGTTTCTGCACGGAAAAATTAGCGGAAAAAATAATAATCGGTACATTGGCAGGGACGGGCAGACTTTCGGAGGCGGAAATTTTCAGATACGGACTTCTGATTTTTGATATACTTGTGTTTATGCCTTGTCTGGCTATGTGTATAAAAAAGTCATTTGCTCCGACAGAAGAAACAAGTTTCTTAAAATCGCTTAAATGGTCAGTTGCAACACATTTTCTTTTGTTTTTGTCCCTGTTTCCGTGTATGATATGCTTTGAAGTGAAAAATATTCTGATTAAAAAGTCCGTTGCAGAACCGTCATTGGCAATAGTAAGCTGGTATTTGTTTTTATTGGGATTATTATTTTGCTTATTGCCTTTTAAAGTTATTAAATTTTCCGTCAAATCAGGGCTTGCAGTAAATAGGAATACAGAATACTCAGATTAAAAAATGAAAGGAGCAGGCATTGGGAAAAATATCGTATAAAGCCGAAATCGAAAGTCCGACAACAGTAAAAGATTTTCTGATGAAAGAAAAAGGCGTTTCAAGAAGACTGCTTACAAAATTAAAGCGTGTTCCGAACGGAATAACTCTTAACGGCAGACATATCCGTTCAGTAGATGAAATTAAAAATGGGGACATTATCACACTGACTATAGAAGATGAAAAATTTCTTGACCCGAACAGAGAACTTGAAGTTCCTGTAAGCTATGAAACGGAAAATGTTATAGTCTTCAATAAGCCTGTGAATATGCCTGTTCACCCGTCAATAAATCACAGATTTGACACACTTGGGAATGCGTTTGCGGGGCTTTATCCTGAATTGACTTTCAGACCGGTTTACAGACTTGACAGAGATACATCGGGGCTTTGCCTTATTGCGAAAAATCAGTATTCCGCAAAAGTTCTTCAAGGCAATATCAAAAAAACATATTATGCCGTGGTGTGCGGAGAAATCAGGGAAGCAGGCACTATAGACCTGCCGATTGTGAGGGAACAGGAATCTGTAATTATAAGGACGGTAAGGGAAGACGGAAAGCCTGCAATTACCCATTACAGGCCCTTGCAGTCAAACGGAAAATACACATTGCTTGAAATCAGCCTTGAAACAGGTCGTACACACCAGATAAGAGTACATTTTTCCTATATAGGTTATCCGCTTGCAGGCGACTTCCTCTATAACGGCGACTGTGGCGAAATAGGCAGTCAGGCATTGCATTGCGGAAAGATAGAATTTAACGAACCTGTTACAGACGAAAAGAAAACAGTCATTTCCGAAATCAGAGATGACATGAAAAAATTATTGTTATAAAGGAGCAATCTCAGATGAACAAAATCGAAAGCTTTAAAGTTGACCATACAAAATTCAGTGTGGGTATGTATATCTCAAGAAAAGACGGCGATGTTGTGACTTATGATGTGAGAATGACAAAACCTAACGGCGGAGTATACCTCGAAACACCTGCAATGCACACAATTGAACATCTCTTTGCCACATACGCAAGAAACACAAAGTTCAGTGATTCAATTGTCTATGTAGGCCCTATGGGTTGTCGTACCGGTTTTTACCTGCTGACAAGGGACAGTGTAAGCAATGAAGATGCGATAAAGCTTGTGAAAGATGCGTTTCAGTTTATAGCGGATTATGAAGGCGAAATTCCGGGACGTTCAGAAATTGAATGCGGAAACTGGAAAGAACATGACCTTGACGGAGCGAAGAAAAGTGTATTGCCACTGCTTGAAGTTCTTCAGAATTACGGCGTTGAACAGTTAAAATACCCGCAATAACAGTTTTCGGGGGGGGGGGGGGGGGGGGGGGGGGGGGGGGGGGCCCCCACAAAAAAAAAAAAAAAAATAAAAGAGTGT
>URWK01000211.1 GCA_900551505.1 uncultured Ruminococcus sp.
AGTAAATTTCAACATTCGCACCGCTTACTACTGCACCGTTTACCTTTACGATATCAAGAACTTTTCCTGTTGAACTGCTGACTGCTCCGATTTGGTATGTATCATTTGAAGACTTGTAAGTCATTCTGAACATCTGTTCTTTTGAACCATCACCTGCCCACTGATAGACATTTGTTTCATTATTGTCATATCCAAGATGTACATTTATGTATTTTCCACTGCCTACATTGCGGAGTCTGAATGTCTTTCCGTTAAGTTTTCCGCCCGTAGTTGCACCGTACTGAACTTCTGTAACCGCATCGGAAGCAACCCAACCAAGACTGTTAATAAGTACATTATATTTTCTTGTATTGTCTTCAATAATGTTTGTAATCTTATAAACATTTTCATTTACGTTTATGGTATTTCCCGTTCCGTAACTCGTTTCATAAACTGTACCTGAATAACGTACTCTGTCACCTACAACAAGGTTTATCGGATTAACATTAGGTATATATGTACCGCCTGTGGTGGAAATAATCATTGCACTTTTTCCCTTGAGGTTATAAATCCTCTCGAAGTCGGAAATGTTGTATGTACTCGGAGAATATCTTGTTCCCGGATTTGCACAAGTTACCGTACCCTTGTTGTAGTCATATCCGATAAGTACCAGACAATGATGATTTGCCTGCCATGTAACGTATTCTCCCGATGGTGTGTACCATGAAGAGCTTAAATAAGGTGTTACAAGGTTCGGGGTCGAAATAAGCACTACAGGTGTACCCTTTGCAACATATCTGAACAATTCCTTTAACGGAGTACCGCTGATGTCAACACCTTGTGCAGAGCTTCCGACTGCCGCAAAATATCTGTTTGCAGTAGCCACGAGGCAAGGTGCATAACAACCGTAACCGTCACTTCTTGACGGGTCGCCTGCGAATGTAGTTCTGAAATCCGCTCCGTATCTTACACCGTTCTGATAGTAGAAATTCATTCTTGGCATATATTTCATAGCAACATCTGTCTTGCTTACGTTATAGCCATAGAAGTTCAGAGCAATTGTAAGCCCTGCCGCTTCACAACCTGTAGGAAGTTCAGGCATCTGCTCAACATTTTTTACATTCCGGATAAGTGCCGAAACAGGAGTTGTGGAAGTAGTTGTAACGGTTGTTGCCTTTGGGGTAGTCGTTGTTGTCGGAGTAATGGTAACTTTCGGGGGTGTAGTCGTAGTTACCGTAGTAACTTTTGGTGTTGTGGTGGTAACTTGCGGAGTAGTGGTAACTGTAGTAGTTGTCGGCTGTGGGGTGGTAGTTGCCGGAGTGGTTTCGCTTACAGTGGTTGTCGTAGTCTGCAAAGGCGTATTGTCAAATACAAGTCTTACTTTCTTGATTTTTATATCCGTACCATTGCTCCATGAACGTGTAATTCTCAGCAAGTCATAAGCTATTTTTGTCTGATATTCTTCAGGAACTGCCGTATCAACCGTTGTAATTTTTGTCTGACCTGCCTGACCTTCCGCTACATAGAATACCTGACCCCAGTTATTTTTTTCTGCATAGTCAAGAGTAAATCCTATTTCACCGCTTACCATAGGCTTTAAAACATCTTCCTTGTAAGTCGCTTCAACGTCAAGTCCGATTGAAACAAGTCTTCCTTTTCCCTTATAAGCGGAAATATCAAGGTTTATCGGATTTTCGTAAGTTATCTCTCTGTCAACGGTAATTTCCGCTGTGTTTCCGTATTCGGTCTGCTGTGTTGTTGCAGAAGTTACTGTTGTGTTTGTTGTTGTTTCAATGGTCGTTGTGGTTTCCGGAAGTGTCGTTTCTGTCGGAACTGTTGTAATTGTTGTTTCGCTTGTGCTTACACTTGTATCAATTGTGGTCTGTGCAGGAGTTTTGTCAAACACAAGTCTTACTTTCTTGATTTTTATATCTGTGCCGTTGCTCCATGAACGTGTAATTCTCAAAATATCGTAAGCTATTTTGTTCTGATATTCTTCGGGAACTGCCGTATCGACTGTTGTAATTTTCGTCTGACCTGCCTGACCTTCAGCAGTGTAGAATACCTGACCCCAGTTATTCTTTTCCGCATCGTCAAGCGTGAAACCTATTTCACCGCTTACCATAGGTTTCAGTACGTCTTCCTTGTAAGTCGCTTCAACGTCAAGGCTGATTGAAACAAGTCTTCCCATGCCCTTGTACTGTGAAATATCAAGGCTTATGGGGCTGTCGGCGGTAATCTCCTTGTCAACTGTGATTTCGGCGGTTTCGTTTTCTGTCTGCTGATTTGAAAGAACCGTTTTCTTGTGTGAGAGAATGCTGTAAACATTGACTGCGGAAGTCTGGTTACTGTTCATTCCGAGAACGTATTCTTTCATGTTTCTGATGTTGTCAGCCTGTTCTGTTGCCGAAATGCTGAAATTCGGCAGGCACAATATCATCGCTGTAGTAACAGCAAGTGTCTTTTTGATTAGGGTGTTCATTTTGTTTTCTCCTTCTTTAAAGATTTATTTTTCTCTGTATTCTCTATTATATCACAGCATTTTCACAAGTTCAACACTTTTCGGCACAAAAATACGATTTTTTATCAGGGAAATCAGCAAGAACATCCATACTTCTAAGCGGAGGGTAGTTCACATTGCTTTTCGTTTACATTATCCTGTAAACTGGTTCGGGGGCCGGCGCCCCCCGAAAGGGGGGGGGCCCCCCCGCAAAAAAAAGACAAAAACAAAAAAAAAAAA
>URWK01000212.1 GCA_900551505.1 uncultured Ruminococcus sp.
AATCCGAAGAAGATATAAATTTTGTAGTATTCCCGTCAAACCGTGGCGGATACTGCATTACGAATATGCCTAAGGCAAACGGTGAAAAGAGATTTCCTGTTGAATGGTGCGGACTTGAAAATAACAGATTACAGGAAGCTTCAGGGCTTGGAAGTGCGACATTCTGCCATAAGAACGGTTTCCTGCTCAGTGCCGAAACCGTGGAAGATTGCCTTAAAGCGTCTGAAAAAGCAGTCTGGATAGAAAAGAAACAACAGGATAATCAATAAAACCAAAGAAATTAAGAAAGAAGTGGATTTATATATGCTTAATCAGTTCTCAAGAACACAATTGATTTTCGGAAAAGAAGCCATGGATAAACTCGCAAATTCAAGAGTTGCGGTTTTCGGTATAGGCGGTGTCGGCGGATATACGGTAGAAGCACTTGTAAGAAGCGGTATAGGGGCAATTGACATAATAGATGATGATAAAGTTTGTTTAACAAATTTAAATAGACAAATAATTGCCACAAGAAAAACTGTAGGCAAATATAAAGTTGACGTTGCAGAAGAAAGAATACTTGATATAAATCCCGATATAAAAGTTACTAAGCACAGAACATTCTATTCACCTGAAACGGCATCGGAATTTGATTTCTCACAATACGATTATGTTGTCGATGCAATAGATACTGTTACGGGAAAACTTGAACTTGTGGAGAATGCTAAAAAATGCGGAACTCCTATAATCTGTTCAATGGGAGCAGGTAATAAGGTAGATGCATCAGCCTTTGAAGTAACGGATATATTCAAGACTTCTGTATGCCCGCTTGCAAAGGTAATGCGTTATGAACTTAAAAGAAGAGGTATAAAACACTTGAAAGTTGTATACTCGAAGGAACAGCCTGTAAAACCTGTTGAAGATATGGCTATAAGTTGCCGTTCTCATTGTGTATGCCCTCCGGGTACGGCAAGAAAATGTACTCAGAGAAGACAGATTCCGGGCAGTACGGCATTTGTTCCGTCTACAGTCGGGCTTATAATAGCAGGGGAGGTTGTAAAAGACTTAATCGGATACCGGGCAATGAAATAATAAAATAATATTAATACCCTTAGAAAGTTTATTCAGAAACTGTTCTGAGGGTATCTTAATTGTTAAGATTTCTGTAATTCTGATTTTAGTTGAACATATATTTATTTTGTGTTATAATACTAAACAGACATTAAAATCAGAAAAAGGAGTTGACAGAGAATTGAATTTTCTACACCTGAAATATATTGCGGAAGTTGAACGAACCGGCTCAATCACAAAAGCCGCCAACAATCTGTTTATGGGACAGCCGAATTTAAGCAAAGCTATAAAGGAACTTGAAACCGAAACAGGTATAACTATATTCAAGCGTACTGCACGAGGAGTTGAACCTACTAAAAAAGGTCAGGTCTTTCTTGAGCAGGCTAAACACATACTATCAACTGTTCAGGAACTTGAACGTCTATATAAACCGAAAAACCCCAATACTTTTGAATTTGATATTTCTGTTCCGAGAGCAAGCTATATAACTCATGCTTTCACAAAGTTTCTTGAAGGATTTTCAAATACTCAGCGGATTTCCGTGAATTTCCGTGAAACAAGTTCTTCAGAGGCTATAAGCGATATTATAAACGCTGTTTCAAACCTTGCAATTATTCGTTATCAGGATATATATGAACCGTATTTTCTATCACTGCTTTCCGAAAAAGATATAGAATACAGAAGCTTGTGGGAGTTTGAATATTATGCAGTCATGTAGAAAGAACACCCACTTGCCGATACTGATGAACTTACATATCAGAAACTCAGAAATTATATAGAAATTGTACATGGTGATTTTTCTGTACCGTCACTTTCTTCATCGTATATAAGAAAGTCAAATCCTCAGAATGTCCCTGATAAACGCATTTTCATATACGAAAGAGGAAGTCAGTTCGACCTGCTCACAGAAATTCCGGATACATTCATGTGGGTTTCGCCGATTCCTGAAAGTGTTCTTGACCGCTACGGGCTTGTACAGAAAAAGTGTACAAACGGAATAGGTCTTAATAAAGATGTTCTGATATACAGCAAAAATTATAAGCTTACTGACAATGACAATTTATTTATAGCAGAACTTGAAAAGGTAAGGGACAAACTTATTAAAGATGAAAAAAACAAAAAGGAGAAATATAGTAATGAAAAAACTGTTTAACAAGAAAGACGGGGTTAAAGTTGTCGGTATAATCGGTGCTATGCCATCAGAGCTTGCAGACATAAGAAAGAAATTTCCTGACGCTGATAAATTTGTTGTTTCGGGATTTGAATTTTACGTTGACGAGGCGAAGAACGGTATAAAAATTGTTCATGTATGTTGCGGCATTGCTAAGGTAAATTCAGCAGTATGCACACAGGTTCTTATTGATAACTTTGATGTTGACTGTATAATAAATACAGGTATAGCAGGTGGAATGAACAGTGATGTAAAGGTATGTGATATTGTTATCTCAAATGAAGTTTTACCGCATGACCTTGACCTTCATTTTCTCAATGACTACCCACCTTACAAGGCGATATACGAAGCAGACCAGAAACTTATTGATACAGCCGTAAAAGTATGTGATGAACTTGGGATAAAGCATTTTATCGGCAGAGTGGTTTCAGGAGAAAGCTTTATTTCTGATAACAA
Organism: uncultured Ruminococcus sp.; assembly: GCA_900551505.1. Taxonomy (GTDB): domain Bacteria; phylum Bacillota; class Clostridia; order Oscillospirales; family Ruminococcaceae; genus UBA5884. The sequence continues at coordinate 2,678 of URWK01000212.1, forward strand.
CGTGAAGAAAGACATTATCGAACGTC
>URWK01000213.1 GCA_900551505.1 uncultured Ruminococcus sp.
CAATAACGATACCGTCAGCAGGGATTTTATCGCCTGACTGGAGCATTATTGCATCACCTACAACAATATCGTCTATCGGGATTTCTGCAATCTTTCCGTTTCTGTAGATTTTACAAGTTATTCTTGAAGCTTCTTCCTGCAACTTCTTGAATGCATTTTCGTTTCTGTATTCCGAAAACGTTGAAACAAGTGTTGCAAGTGCTATAGCAATCGCTATTCCTATAGGTTCGTACCACTCAACACCTGCATCTTTGATAACCCCCATTGCTCCGAGAATATAGATTACAATGTTTACAAGCAATGCAACGCAGAGAATCTTAATCATCGGGTCGCCGAAATTTCCTTTAAGCTTATCCCAGAACGTTTCTGAGGCAACTTCGCTTATACGGTTATCGCCATACTTTTCCTTGGATTGTCTGCCTTGTTCATCGCTAAGTCCGAATTTGTCCATCTTTAACCCTACCTTTTAATTTTTATTTTATTTCAGCAATAACCAATGTTTTGTCATCGGAATTATCGCTGTTATTGCTTCCTGCAAGCCATTTCAGCAGTTTCTCTGCGGAAATCTGATTATCGGAAGTATCTTCAATACAACTTCTCTTTCTCCAAAGTTCGTTGAGAGTTATATTATCTCTTTTCATAATATCTGCCGAATACGAAAAACCATTCTCTGATGGTTCTTTTTCTATATCATCAAGTATCATTTCGCTGTCATCGTCAAGAGAAATTATTCCGTTAAGCTTCAGGTCAAGTGCAAGTTCCGAAAGTTTTGGCATATACGGAACATACAGTTCTGATAAGCCGTTTGTCATAAGGAATATTTTTGTAACTTTACGTCTTGCAATCTTTGTCTTCGGCATAAGGTCGCTTTTTGATTTGATTATGTCGGAAGTCAAAAATTCTTTCTTGCCCACATTATCGTTGCAGAGAAGTTTAAGAGATGAAGAAAAAGGCTTTGTTTCATTTATCAATGCTGTTATCGCATCGCCCACCTGACAATTGATAATGAAAGTTTCCTTTGAATCATTGATTTCAAGAGGTATCGCAATTGTGACTGTGAGAGTTGTCGCAAAGTCTTCAAGTGTTATATTTTCATATATGCTTTGCTTTTCTTCAAGTTCCTTTACAATTCTGTTTTTTGCACATATTACGCTTTCCTGAATAATTCCCGACAATGCACTGCAAGCGGTTTTGAATTTGACATCATCTGTTGGTCTTCTGAGGTCTGTCATGAAGTCGCTGTTATTCTGCAATGTAAGTATTTTTTCTTCAATGTATTCAACGGCATTCTGACAAGCTGATTTTGCCGAAAGCCCTGAAAATTTTCCGCAACCTCTGCCGTCTGCTACAGCCATTATAAGCGTGCTTCCCGTTTCCGCAATTTCAAACCAGTCATCACAATATTTGTGCCTGTTACCTTTCTGAGCAGCACCCGTTATAAGGTAATCGCCTTCAAGTGATGTCATTTGTGTATCCGGATTGGGTTCGATTTCTTCGGGTTCTTCCGCAGTCGGTTTAATTTCTTCTTTAACAGGTTCATTCATCGGCTCAACGGTTTTTTCGGGTTCAATCTCATCTTCTTCAACGTCTATAATATCGTCTTTTTCGTCATCAAGAGGATTATGTGCAGGTGTTCTCTGCTGAACTGTCGACTTCGGCTGATAGCCTTCAAACATATCCTTTATCTGAGAATTTTCTATAAGTCCGCCGATTCCGCCTAAAATACTTCCTGCAACCGTTCCTATTCCGCCAAGCACACTTTCAAAAGCTTCACCGATATTCTTTCCGATTTCGTCAGCCTTTTCGGAAAATTCCCTGCGTTTTTCTTCGGCACTTTCGGGAGATTCCTTTGTGTATGTACTTCTGAAATCGGCAATACCCTTTGAAACATTTTCAGAAATATCGTCAAGTATCTTTGTAAGTCTTTCCGAAGATGTTCCGTTGTTGTTTTCGTCTACGGAATGGTCAACCTGTTCAATTGTGCTGTTGATTTTCTGCGAGAAGTCACTGAAAACGCCGTCTGTATTGCCTGCTCCCGTGTCCTCAAAATTCTTTTTGATTTCTCCGAAAACGTCATTCATTCCCCTGCTCATCTTGTCGAAAATCGTTTCAACATTTTTTTCTTTATCGGGGTTGATTTCAGAAAAGATATTGTTAATGCTGTCATTTATCTTTCTCTTTGCATTTTCAATAGCTTTCTTACGCTGAAAAGCCTTGTTTGTAGCTGAAACTCTGTCTGCCATCTTTTCAGCCATATTTCCGAAATAAGTTTTAAGTTCGTCCGAAAGCTTCCTCATCTTTTCGGGAATATCATCGCCGACAACAGTTTTCTGTGTTTCGCCTGCTGTAATTTTACCGCTTTTCAGGAATCCGACAAGAGTATTGTATGTGCGGATTTTTCCCGTCATAATTCCGGCAATCACATCATTCATCTTGTCAGGCTCTGTAATGCCGAGTTCCAGCAATTCAAACGGTATTGAGTCAAGTCCAATTTTTTTCAGTGCAATCTGAAGCAGTTCCGTATTTGTCATAATGTTTCCTGCTACTCAAAATATGGACAAACATATCCATATCGAGAAAATTCCTGCTTCAACCTATATGCTTTTGTATTATTCTAATACTACTGACAAGTTCTTGTATAGTCCACAGGCGTAAATTCCGATGTAGCCCACCGTACACATTCATAAATAT
>URWK01000214.1 GCA_900551505.1 uncultured Ruminococcus sp.
TTCCACTTTCAATCTGACCCTGGAAACCTCTGAAACTTCTGTCCGGACGGCAAACCCTCTGAACCGGCATATAAAAGCCCTGCTCATTTGAAGTGTCTATATCTACATTTTCGAGATACTCAAGTAACGGTTCTCCGTCATACCAGGGAATATTTGCCGATTCTGTGGTTACATTGTCGCCCTCTGTTGCGGAAAGCGGAATAACCTTTACATTCTGAAGTCTGAGTTCTTCTGAAAGTTCCTTAATCTGTGCGAGGATTTCGTTAAATCTTTCTTCCGAATATCCTACCAAATCCATCTTGTTCAAAGCAAACACAAAGTATCTTATTCCCATAAGTCTGCATATTCTTGCATGACGGCGTGTCTGTACAAGAACACCCTGAGAAGCATCAACGAGTATTACCGCAAGGTCCGCAAATGATGCACCTACTGCCATGTTTCTTGTGTATTCTTCGTGTCCCGGAGTGTCCGCTACGATAAAGCTTCTGTTATCTGTTGTGAAATATCTGTAAGCTACGTCAATTGTTATTCCCTGCTCACGTTCCGCCATAAGTCCGTCAAGTAAAAGCGAATAGTCAATTTTTCCGCCACGGCTGCCTACCTTTGAATCAAGTTCAAGTGCTTTTTTCTGGTCGGCATACAGAAGTTTTGCGTCATAGATTATTTTTTTTATTATTGTTGTTTTTCCGTGATCTACACTTCCGCAGGTAATGAATTTAAGTAATCCTTTCATCAGAAATATCCCTCTCTCTTTCTTCTTTCCATGCTTCCGATGGCTTCGTTGTCGATAACTCTTGAAGTACGTTCGGAAGATACGGAACTTAAAGTTTCATCAATGATTTCGTCAAGTGTGTGAGCGTGTGACTCAATTCCTCCCGTAAGCGGATAACAGCCGAGTGTTCTGAAACGTACTGATTTAAGTTCCGGTTTTTCTCCGTCTTTAAGCGGGAAACGGTCATCATCAACCATTATAATATTACCGTCACGGTATACAACGGGTCTTTCTGCCGCAAAGTAAAGCGGTACGATTTCAATATTTTCACGTTTGATATACTGCCAGATATCTTTTTCTGTCCAGTTTGAAATCGGGAATACTCTCATACTTTCGCCTTTGTTGATTTTGGTATTGTAAAGTTTCCACATTTCCGGACGCTGGTTTTTCGGGTCCCAAGCCTGAGCTTCATTTCTGAACGAAAAGATGCGTTCTTTGGCTCTTGACTTTTCTTCGTCACGTCTGCCCCCGCCGAATGCAGCGGTAAAGCCGTATTTTTTAAGGGCTTGTTTAAGAGCCTGAGTTTTCATAATATCCGTATAAGCTGAACCGTGGTCGAAAGGATTAATTCCCTGTCTTACGCCGTCCTGATTAGTATATACAATCATTTCTATTCCGAGTTTTTTTGCCTGCTCATCACGGAATTTAATCATCTCTCTGAATTTCCATGTCGTATCAATATGCATGAATGGGAACGGCGGTTTTTCCGGATAGAACGCTTTCATTGCAAGGTGAAGCATTACTGAACTGTCCTTGCCGATAGAGTAGAGCATAACGGGCTTTTCGCACTCTGCTGCCACTTCCCTGATTATATATATCGCTTCTGCCTCAAGTTCATCAAGATGTGTTAATTCACTCATAGGTTTTTCCTCCTGATATTCAATATTTGTTTGATTCTGTGGTATCAATATCTATTTCAGCAGTTTCGCCTGCCGGTTTTTCGATTATCCATTTAAGAATTTTCCCGTTGCGTTCCGTATGTACAAGGCTTCCCATACCTCCGATGTCAGCACCGAGGAAAAATTCTATCGCATGAGTGGGACAATCCTTTATGCATGAAGTACAACCCCAGCAGTCTTCAGGGTACTTTATAAATGCTCTGTTATCTGCATTAAGTTTAATGAGATTTCCGGGGCATACATTCTTACAACGACCGCAACCTATACATTTCTTTTTGTCTATTGCAATACTCATGTTTTTGCCTCCTCATTTATGGGACGGAGAATAATTTTAATTTCGCCGTTTTCGAGCCTTGAATTTACAAAACAATTTCCGTATATCCTGCTCTTTTCGGGATAGTCGAGGTTTTCTGCGAAACTGTGCCAGCGTGTTTCTTTTCTTGCTCTGAGATGGGCAATAACGCTACGGCACACGGTAAGCCTTTCCCTCAATTCATATATATACATAAGTTCCTGGAAATCTTCTGCGTGAAGAGTATCCGAAAGCTTCTGAATCTGTTTTATCTTGTAGTCCGCAATGTCAAGCTGTTTTTCGTTATATCTGTAACTTGTCTTTATACCGCCTGCGTAACTGTCCATAACTGTCTGCATAGCTTCTTCAAGCTGTTCCGTTGAGAAATGGGAATTGTTCTTTCCGAGGAAGTTTCTTATTTCGGTTTCGTGAGCTTTTACGGAAGCTTCATCAATACCGCCGGAAACATTGTTTTCATCGAGAAATCTTATTGCCGAAAGCCCTGCAATTTCTCCCTCTGCCAAAGCTCCCGTAACATATTTCTGCGGACAACCTCCTGCCACATCTCCGCCTGCGAAAAGACCTTTTATAGTTGTCGCCCTGTCATTGTCTACCCAGTAACCGCTTGCCGTGTGACCGCCTACGATATACGGCTCTGTTCCCTCAATTTCAACGTTCTGCTGTGAAGGATTTTTACCGCTTTCAATCCATTTAAGAGTCTG
>URWK01000215.1 GCA_900551505.1 uncultured Ruminococcus sp.
AATCATTAATTATTTTTTTCTTTTTTTTTTTTTTTGCTGTTTTGTGGGGTGGCGCGTGTGTCTGGGCCTTGGTGCGGCGGCGGGCCGCCCCACACAAAAAACAACAGGCTTAACCTTACCCCTGATTAAGCCTGCTTTTTTAATGTATGTTATCAGATAGCCGTAATTCCTCTTTCGTTTGTACGGATTCTTATAACATTTTCAAGGTCGTATACAAAAATCTTTCCGTCACCGATGTTTCCTGTACAAGCGGTTTTCTGTATAACTTCAATTGTCTTTTCAGCCCATTCTTCTGTGGAAACGACAATTTCAAACTTGATTTTCGGAATCATGGTAATGTTTACATTAAGACCTCTGATATTTTCCGTAGAGCCTTTCTGGTGACCGCAACCCATTACCTGAGAAACGGTAATACCACGGACTTCAATAGCTTCAAGTGCGTCCTTTACTTCTTCGTATTTTTCGGGACGAACGATAGCTTCAATTTTCTTCATAAGATTTCACACCCCTTTACAAATCAGTCAAGACCATTGAATGAAGGATATGCACTTTCGCCGTGCTGGCTGATGTCCATACCAACTCTTTCGTCCATTTCGGATACACGGAGTTTTGTAAAGAGTTTTACGATGAATACGCAAATCAGTGTGCCGACAACCGCAACGGCAATTGTAACAAGAATGCTGAGGAATTGTGCAAGGAACAGATGATAATCCCCATAAATCAAACCGTCCCATTTTGCACCGGAAGCAACACCCGGAGCGATTTCCTTCACACCGAAGATACCTGTTGCAAGACCACCCCAGATACCGCCGATACCGTGACAACCGAATGCATCAAGTGCATCATCAATTTTGAGAACTTTCTTAACGAGGTGTACGCCGAAGTAGCAGATAGGGCTTACGAGAAGACCAATGATAATTGCAGACCACATAGGAACAAAGCCTGCTCCCGGTGTGATTGCTACAAGTCCTACTACAAGACCTGTTGAACAGCCTACCAATGTAGGTTTACCGGTTTTGATAATATCAATAACCATCCATGAAACAAGTGCAGCTGCCGATGAAACGGCTGATGTCATAAATGCGTGTACTGCTGTACCGTTTGCGGCAAGTGCGCTACCTGCATTAAATCCGAACCAACCAAACCAGAGTAACGCTGCACCAAGAAGCACGAACGGGATATTGTGAGGTTTATAGGCACATCTGTCATATTCACGTCTTTTTCCGAGGATAATCGCAAGAACAAGCCCCGTGATACCTGAACTGATATGAACAACGTTTCCTCCTGCGAAGTCTACAGAATCAAGATAAAATCCACTTCCAAAAAGTCCGGAACCGCCTTCAACTGAAGCCCCGAGGAATCCGCCGCCCCATACCATGTGTGCCATAGGATAATATACAATCAATGACCAGAGGCAGATAAAAGGCACAAGTGCTTTGAAATTCATTCTTCCGGCAATCGCCCCTGTGATAAGTGCAGGTGTGATAACCGCAAACATCATCTGGAAGCCTGCAAACAAGGCATCAGGAATTTCAAGACCTCTTGTACTTTCTGTAATGCTGACATTCTTGAATCCGAGGAAGTCAAATCCTCCGATAAAACCGCCTATATCACTTCCGAAAGAAAGCGAATAGCCGAAAAGAATCCACATAACCATTGCAGTTCCCGCAATAAACATTGTGGCGAACATTGTATTAAGCACATTTTTTCTTCTTACAAGACCGCCGTAGAAAAACGCAAGAGCAGGAGTCATAAGAAAGACCAGTGCAGAACACATGATTATGAAACAAATACTACCGCTGTTCATATAACATCTCTCCTTATAAAAAAATAAAAGGATGCCGAAAATTAATTTCGACATCCTTGTCTCTATGGTTGTATTATATCACCATGGGGTGCGTTTGTCAATAGTTTTTTGCAATTTTTTATCGGGGAACTTTCAAAAAGATTGTTTTTCAAGAAAAAAAGCAAAGTTGACTTTATATAAAACGGCTTAAAAACGAGGTATCTTTGAAAAACAAAAGAAATCGGAGAAAGATAAAATGAATGATACAGTATGTTAACATTCAATTCTGAATTTAATTAACAACGGAGAGGTGAGGACTTAAAAAAATCAGCTGTGAAGCTTTTAAATTTTATTTATTTTATACAAATTCCTGATTTCCCCACAAGTTTCAGAGGGTTTCTTCACCGGATACCATATTGAAATGTCTTTTATATCTCTGTGGAATATTTATACTTATGCAGTAACCAACCATTGTGAGAAATTCTCCGATTTCCGAAAGACCGTCTTTATAAAAAGTTTTTATTCTGTACGACTTTAAAGAAATGTTTTTGTAATCGGGCGGGCATACGAAAGTCCAGTCAGCACCGCTCTTGTCAAAAATAATTCTGAAAAACTTATCAATATCGGTTTCCTCGTAACCGGCTTGAGAAATCAGTATATGATGTTCAAATCCGTAATCCAGAGGTGCTAATATTGCAGTTTGTCCGTCTGTGCCGATTGCTGAAATCATAGGTTCATCATTATGCAGGGCTTCAATTACGGACTGTTTGTCAGGAAGATTAATTATTTCCATTTACATTCTCCTTTCCGGAAGGGTGTTGGGGGGGGGGGGGGGGGGGGGGGGGGGGGGGGGGGGGGGGGGGGGGGGGGGGGGGGGGGGGGGGG
>URWK01000216.1 GCA_900551505.1 uncultured Ruminococcus sp.
CCCCCCAAAAACGCGCCGCCCCCCAAACACTTTTGTTTTGGGGGCGCGCCGGAAAAAACTTACCGTTTCACAAGGCTTTCGATTTCGTCTGTATTGCAGAGTTCAAAGAAGTCTGTTTCTTTGCAGATTGCTTTACAAGTATTCCAGCTTTCAGGTTCTGCACCCATGTTCACAAGGTAAACATGGGAAATTACCGTTTCCGCATTATCCCACTGACATTCCCACAGCAATTCCCGGAGTATCGTTTCAATGTCCGCAGAATTTTCCTTAGTCACTGGTAAGAACGTTACCAAGTCATAAGGCGAATGTTCTTTCTTTTTCATAAGCCTTGCCACTGATGAAATAAACTGCACTGCAAGCATAACGCACAAAATAAGTATAACGACTGTATAAAAGCCTTCCATAGCTTTCCCTCCCCTTGAATTCCCGTTCTGATTTTTAATAATATGATATGAAAAAAGAAAGCGATTTGTTACGAAAATAAATTCCATACTCCTGAAAAATGTGATATAATAAAATTTAAGATTTGTTTTCTGACCGAAACGCAACTTTTTAACGGGAAGAAAGATATTATAAATGAGAGGGGGAAAAGCTGTGTACCCGACCAATTTCCAGTCGGACGAGGTAATAGAAAAATATTCTGATATGGTCTACAGGCTCGCTTTTTCGATGATGAAAAAGCGTTCAGACGCTGATGACATATATCAGGAAGTCTTTTTAAGATATATAAAAAAAGCACCTGAATTTCAAAGTGAAGAACACAGAAAAGCGTGGCTTATAAAAGTCACTGTCAACTGTTGTAAAAAAGCCTTTTCTTCGGCATGGTTCAGGCACACGACATCATTCTTTTTAGGGAAAGATGATGACGATAACGAACAGGATATGAACAATTGCTTAGCCGATGAAAGTATGCCCGTTGACGAACAAACCGAACAGAAAACCGATATTCACAATGCTGTTCAGAAATTGCCTCAGAAATACAGGGCTGTTATACATCTGTTTTACTTTGAAGATATGACCACCGCCGAAATAAGCAAGATACTTGACATAAAGGAATCGACTGTAAGAACCCAGCTTACCAGAGCAAGAGAAATGCTCAAAGAATACTTGAAAGGAGGGTATCAGTATGAATAATGACAAGAAACTGTACAAGGATTATTTCAATAATATCAAACCGTCACAGAAACTTGTTGCAGAAACAAAAAAGCTTATGAGAGCGGAAGAACAAAAAAAATCTCATAACAGAGAATCATTTTTACAAATCCTGTTTTTACGGGACGTTTCAGACAGTACGGAAGCTTTGCCGTAAGTCTTGTTTTTGCGTTGTCTGCTACCCTCAATGTTGCAGATATTAAACCGTCTCTCCCGACAGCACCGCCCGAAATAACAACCGAAGAAACCGTTACAACCATTCCGACAACCGAAACTACAGAACCTGTAACTACAACTTCACCAGATAAAACCGAACTTCCTGTTACAACTTGCGATACTTATAAAGATACAGATATTACAGAAAAACAGACAGATAATATTACTACAACGAGCGTTTATGAAACCGATACTTCAAAAGTCACTGTAAAAACTGATGAGAATTTTGTAATAACTAATGAAACTTCCGATACAAATATTCCTGAAACCACGGAAACGAACCCGACTTCAAGAGATACATCAATTGCCACGACTGCCACAAAAACAACAACTGTTTTCCCTACCGAAACCACAATTATCAACAAACCTGATACAACTACATCTTCATCAAAATTCACAACGACTACTACAAACACAACAGAAAGTTCCGACAACGAAACAAAAACTATTGTAACTACTACTACCCCGAAATTTACAACCACTACCCCATGCTTCACAACATCCACATCTGGAATTATCACTGTTACTCCGTCTACAACCGCTCCGACAATTGATACAAGTGAAAACAACATAACCACATCTACAACAAATCATTCAGACAGTGAACCAGAAACAGTTACAACTCCTACAGGATTTACAACCACCACGCCATGCTTTACCACCACTACCCCGAGAATTACAACAACTACTCCGTACTTTCCCACTATGCCTGTAACCACAACCCCACCTGCAAGTTCAGAGGAAACAACTTGTATAAGTGAAACGACAGCACAAGAAAGTGCAGAAACAACAAGAGCTGATTCAAGCAGTCCGGTAGAAACAACAATTTACAATTCGGATTTTCATTCTTATAATATAAACTGTGCAACTGATTTACAATATTTAAAATACGAGAGTCTGGACACGACAAAAATTTATACTTATGATGAACTGACGGAAATATTCGGCGGTAGTTTTTTACCCGATAAATTTCTTACCAACAATATACAATATGATTATTCGGTAACTTCATCAGACAAGACGGTTTCGGCTGATGATTCTTCGGGGCTGATATATTTTTACGGCGACTATGACGAAACTTTTTTAAGTCCTTTCATTGCTGTAAGGATAAACACGGATACAAAGTTTAATTTTATGAATATTTTCACGTTCGAGCCTAAGACACGCTATTATTCAGGAGCATACGGAATTATCCGACAACTTCAGATATATAAAGTTTCCGACAATATTTTCTCAGATGACCCATCAATTCTTGTTGCGGAATTTAATATTTTCAGAAACGG
>URWK01000217.1 GCA_900551505.1 uncultured Ruminococcus sp.
GACTTCGCACGTTCGGAATTTGTCTTGTCAACGTTCAGCTCGTTTATCATGTTCTCTACCGCAAGGTCACAAGCTACGTCCCAATAATCTCTGTTCATCGTCACAGAACTGAAAGAATGTGAAAAAATACAGTGCATTATTATATGAAGATAGTCCCTTACCAATGAGGAAGGTTCTTCCTTGAAACGTTTCAGCACCCATTTATCGTTATAAAAAAGGTATTGTCCGTCAGTAGCAATACTCTGGATTTTGTCGGTTGATTTCAGGTATAATCTTCCTACTGCCACACCCATAAAACGCAGGCTTAAAAAAAGACTGTTCCGGCAATTGTTCATAATTTCACGGGCAAGTGCCGGAATTTCCTGATTTTCAATGTCATTGTTCATATATTCACCACCTGTAATATGATTAAGATTTTTCAGACATATATTTATTATACAGCTTTCTGATAACTTTTTCAAGGGGGGAAAACGGTTTGAGTATTAGTACGGAAGAACTTAAAGAAAAAGAGGTAATCAATATTCTGAGTGGCGAAAAACTCGGATATGCAGATGACTTCGAGATTGACACGGAAACGGGAAAAGTTATAGCGCTGGTAATTCTGGGGAGAAACCGCTTTTTCGGACTGTTCGGCAGGGAAGACAATATTGTAATACCCTTTTCGGAAATTAAGCTTATCGGACATGATACTATACTCGTTGAAAGAAAACATTTTTAAATAAAAAAATTTGATGGAATATTTATCAAGGACATCAAGATGTCTGGTTAGTATGTTATGATTGAAGTATAAAATATAAATTAAAGGAGTTATCAATCATGACAGACAGTCAAAAGAAAAAATGCCACGCAATAATTCATACCGCTTCAGCTTCAGCTACGGCAATAGGAGCAGGACTTGCAAATCTTCCGTTTGCGGATTCCGTACCACTTACGGCAATTCAGCTGGGAATGATTATTTCCTTGGGAAAAGTGTTTGGTGTCAGACTTGAAGAAAGTGCAGGTAAGGCAATCTTATCAGATATTCTCGGAAGTCAGATAGGAAAGATTGCCGCAAAGACTTTAGTAGGAATGATTCCTGTTGCCGGAAATTTTATAAATGCATCTATAGCCGGAACAATTACTGAAACTATTGGCTGGACAGCGGCAAAACAATTTGACAGAGGAGAATGAAAAAAGAATTTACTTACTGCAATATCGCAAAATACATAAAAATATATGATTTTATACATAAAAATTCAGAATAATGCACAAAACAAAACCTATTGAAATTTCAAGCAATATATGTTATAATAATAGGCAGTTCGCACGTCTGTATTTTTATGGGTGGTGTCTGTAGTCGTTTACTCAGATTTCCCGTAAGCCAAATCAGACGGAGGAATAAAATTTATTAAAAACCACTTATTACAGGAGGAACTACAAATGGGCGTAGTATCAATGAAACAGCTTCTTGAAGCAGGCGTACACTTTGGTCACCAGACAAGAAGATGGAATCCGAAAATGGCTCAGTACATTTTCACAGAAAGAAACGGAATTTATATCATCGACCTTCAGAAAACAGTAAAGAAGCTTGAAGAAGCTTATATGTTTATCCGTGACATCTCAGCTAACGGCGAAGAAGTTCTCTTTGTAGGTACAAAGAAGCAGGCAGGAGATTCTGTTAAGGAAGAAGCTCTCAGAGCAGGTGCTCACTATGTAAACGCAAGATGGCTCGGCGGTATGATGACAAACTTCAAGACTATCAGAAGAAGAATTGAACGTCTTGCACAGCTCAGAAAGATGCAGGAAGACGGCACATTCGACCTTCTCCCTAAGAAGGAAGTTATCAAGCTCAACCTCGAAATCGAAAAGCTTGAAAAATTCCTCGGCGGTATCAAGAACATGAACAAGCTTCCAGGTGCTCTCTTTATCGTTGACCCACGCAAAGAAAGAATTGCAGTTGCAGAAGCCAAGAAGCTCAATATCCCGATTGTTGCTATCGTTGACACAAACTGTGACCCAGACGAAGTTGACTATGTTATTCCGGGAAATGATGACGCTATCAGAGCAGTAAAGCTCATCGCAGGCACAATTGCAAACGCTATCATCGAAGGCAAGCAGGGCATGGACGACAACGCAGAAGCTGTTGTTACAGAAGAAGTTGTTGAAGAAGTAACTGCTGAATAATTATTGAATAAATCAGACCCGCCCTCGCCTGAGAGGGCAGGGTTTCGCATATGAATATCAGTTTGGAGGAAATTTAAAATGGCAAATTTTACAGCTAAAGACGTAAACGAACTCCGTAAAAGTACAGGCGTTGGCATGATGGACTGTAAAAAGGCTCTTACAGAAGCTGACGGTGACGTTGAAAAGGCTATGGTAATCCTTCGTGAAAAGGGACTTGCTACACAGGCTAAGAAAGCCGGTCGTGCAGCTGCTGAAGGTATCGTAATGTCTAAGGTAAACGCTGACAATACAGTCGGTGTTGTTGTTGAAGTAAACTCAGAAACAGACTTCGTTGCAAAGAATGACGAATTCAAGGCTTTCGTTTCAACAGTTGCTGATACAATCATGGAAAAGAACCCTGCTGACGTTGAAACACTCCTTGCTACAACCGCTACAGGTTCAGACAAGACAATCAAGGAAATCTATGATGACCTTTTCCTTAA
>URWK01000218.1 GCA_900551505.1 uncultured Ruminococcus sp.
CCGTTTCAAATTAAACAGCCTTTTTTATTAAACCGAAAAAAAAACTGCCAAAAACCCCCCCGCCCCACACGGGGGGGGCCCCCCCACGTAAAGGGGGGGGCCCCCCCCGATTTGCCATGTCGTGAAATTCTCACAAAAATATATTCGTAATGCCAAAGATTTTGTTGACTTTTATTATTATGTGTGATATAATTGAGAAAACCATAAATAAGGAGGTTTCTTTATGGCAACTTTGAAAATCAAAGGCAGTGCTAATCAAAAATTTGAATCAGACTATTTCAAAATCAATATCACTATCCGTGCCGAATGTAAATCTTCAGGCGAAGCCAATGAAACAGGAACAAAACGTACTGAACAATTTCTCAGACTGATGAGAGATAACCTCGGAATAGAGCCTGATAAATTTGTACTTGGAAGCATTTCGGTAAGTGAATCATACCACAACAATTCCTATGTGTTTACCAGAAAAATTTATATTGAAACGCCTGCTGACATTTTACTTACAGAACAAATAATACAACTTCTAAAAAAAATGTCAGATGTTTTATATAATGTTGATTTTGAACTTTCCGGAAGAAAAGAAAAAGAAAAAGTTGTTCTCAAAAGTGCAATTGAAGACTCCAGAAGTAAGGCGGAAATGATTGCCTCCGCAATGGGTCAGAAAATTATCGGTGCTGAAAAAATAGAATATGAATTTCCGGAATCGGAATATGATGACAGTATTGTCGCCATAGGTTCTATAAAGGGAAAACCTATAGGAGTACCTGAAAGCCTTACCTCCAAACTTAAAAAGCCGATTATAGAGATTAGCAAAAATATTTATATTACCTGGATAACTGAATAATAATAAAAAAGGCGTTGCCGAAAATGGTAACGCCTTTTATTTTTAATATATTATTCCCATTCGATAGTTGCCGGTGGCTTTGTGGTAACGTCATAAACCACTCTGTTAATGTTCTTAACTTCGTTTACTATTCTTGCGGAAACTGTTTCAAGCACTTCATAAGGGATTCTTGCGAAGTCCGCTGTCATGAAGTCGGTAGTTGTAACGCCTCTGAGTGCAAGCGTATAATCGTAAGTTCTGCCATCTCCCATTACACCCACTGAACGCATATTTGTAAGAACTGCGAAATACTGATGAATATCTCTGTCAAGTCCCGCTTTGGCGATTTCTTCTCTGAAAATCCAGTCTGCGTCCTGAAGTATGCTGAGTTTTTCGTCTGTGATTTCTCCGATAATTCTTATAGCAAGTCCGGGACCCGGGAACGGCTGACGCCATACAAGCACATCGGAAAGCCCGAGTTCTGTACCGAGTTTTCTTACTTCGTCCTTGAAGAGAAGTCTTAAAGGCTCGATAATTTCCTTAAAATCAACATAGTCCGGAAGTCCGCCTACATTGTGGTGAGATTTGATTACTGCCGCATCGCCTACACCGCTTTCGATAACGTCAGGGTAAATAGTACCTTGCACGAGGAAATCTACCTTGCCTATTTTCTTTGCTTCCTGCTCGAAAACTCTTATAAATTCTTCACCGATGGTCTTACGTTTTGTTTCAGGGTCTGAAACGCCGTTAAGTTTTGCCATAAACTGTTCCTTTGCGTTCACTCTTACAAAGTTAATTCCCCAGTCTGCGAAAGCCTGTTCAACTTCGTCACCTTCATTCTTTCTCATAAAGCCGTGGTCAACAAATATACAGGTAAGCTGATTGCCTACAGCCTTTGCGAGAAGTGCTGCCGCTACGGAACTGTCCACTCCGCCCGAGAGTGCAAGCAATACTTTTCCGTCACCTACTTTTTCTCTTATGGCCTTAATGGCTGTCTGTGCGTAATTCTCCATTGTCCAGTCGCCTGTAAATCCGCATACTTTATAGAGGAAATTGTGAAGCATCTTCACGCCGTCAACAGTATGGTTTACTTCCGGGTGGAACTGTATACCATAAAGTTTTCTTTCCTTATTTTCAATAGCTCCTGCCGGACAACTTTCGGTGTGTGCAACCGAAACGAAACCTTCAGGCAATTCCGAAATATAGTCGGTGTGGCTCATCCAGGAGATATTTTTTTCCGAAAGACCTTCAAACAACAAACTTTCCGTGTTATATTCGGTCATTGTTTTTCCATATTCTCTCATTTCTGCGGGTGAAACCTTTCCGCCGAGGGTATATGCCATAAGCTGACAACCGTAACAGATTCCCAGAACAGGTATTCCAAGCTCGAATATTTCCTTGCTTATGTGTGGGGAATTTTCTTCATAAACGCTGTTAGGCCCTCCTGTGAAAATAATTCCCTGTGGTTTCATTTCCTTTATCTTTTCAATTGTAGTATTCCTGTAACTGTAAACTTCACAGTAAACGCCACATTCACGGACTCTCCTTGCTATAAGCTGGTTGTACTGTCCACCGAAATCAAGAACTATACAAAGCTGATGTGCCATTTCCAAACCCCTTTTTTTTAAAATTTTAATCCCGCCGTATTCAGCAGAATAACATTATTTTTATTATATCACAACAGAATACTCTTTGCAAGACCAAAATATCTGTGAAGTCTTTCTTTAAGGCAATGTGAGGGGGGGGGGGGGGGGGGGGGGGGGGGGGGGGGGGGGGGGGGGGGGCGGGCCGGCGGCGGCGCGGGGGGGGGGGGGG
>URWK01000219.1 GCA_900551505.1 uncultured Ruminococcus sp.
AATTATTTTTTTTTTTGGGGGGGCGCCCAACAAAAAACCCGCCCCCCCCCCCCCCACACAAAGACTATTTTTACTGCTCCATTGACTTTCTCATTTTTCTGTCTGCCCAGTCCTGTTTTGAGATAAGTACTTTTCGGGGCTTCGCTCCCTCATACGCCCCGACTATTCCCATATTCTCAAGTTCGTCCATAACTCTTGCGGCACGGGCATAACCGAGTTTCAATTTTCTCTGCAATGAAGAAGTGGAAGCTTGTCCCATCTCAACCACAACGTCTATCGCCTTTTCAATAATTTCGTCATCTCCGCCATCTCCGGAAGAATCACTGTGACTTTTTTCGCCTTTCATTACGGGAACATTCTTTTCTATCTCGCTCATAATGTCATCACCGTTTTCGGTTTCGTCCTCGAAGAACTGACTTTTTACATATTCAACGACTTTTTCAATATCCTTGGTCGGACAGAAACAGCCCTGAACTCTGACAGGTTTCGGAATACCTGACGGAAAGTACAACATATCGCCTTGTCCAAGCAGTTTTTCTGCTCCCCCTGTATCGAGAATAGTTCTTGAATCAGTCTGCGACATAACCGCCAATGCGATACGGCTCGGAATATTTGCCTTGATAAGTCCGGTGATAACGTCAACCGTTGGCCTTTGTGTTGCTATGATAAGGTGCATTCCTGCGGCTCTTGCCATCTGTGCAAGTCTGCATATAGCCGTTTCAACATCGTTTGAAGCCGCCATCATAAGGTCTGCCAGTTCGTCAATTGCTATTACTATCTGCGGAAGTTTATCAAGTGTGGTATCACCTGTTTCATACCTTTCCTCAACCATTTCATTGTAACTTGCCAAATCCCTCACATTATTATCTGCGAAAAGCTTGTATCTTCTGAGCATTTCCTGAACAGCCCAGTTCAAAGCTCCTGCCGCTTTTCGTGGGTCTGTAACTACCGGAATAAGCAAGTGCGGTATTCCGTCATAAACTTTAAATTCAACGATTTTCGGGTCTATAAGTATAAGTCTTACTTCATCGGGTGTTGCCTTGTAAAGTATACTCATAATTATTGAGTTAGTGCAGACCGATTTACCCGAACCCGTAGAGCCTGCAATGATAACGTGTGGCATTTTCGCAATGTCGCCTATAATCATCTTGCCCGCAATGTCACGTCCGACTGCGAATGAAAGCTTGCTTTCGGAATTCTGAAATTCCTCACTTTCAAGCATTTCACGGAGCGTTACCATGTCTTTATTCTTGTTAGGAATTTCAATACCTATAGCGGACTTTCCCGGAATGGGGGCTTCCATTCTTACACCCGATGCCGCAAGGTTAAGTGCTATATCGTCTGCAAGTCCTGTGACTTTTGAAATCTTCACACCAACAGATGGTTGTACTTCATATCTTGTTACCGTTGGACCTCTGCTTATTCCGACAATTCTTGTCTGCACACCGAAACTTTGCAGTGTATCAACAAGTTTGTCCGCATTCTGTCTTAATTCTTCTGTCGATACGTCAGTATCCGCCTTTTTGCCTTCTCTGAGAAATTCAAGTGGCGGTAATTGATATTCTTCATTTTCCTGAATTATGGTTTCGTCAATATCGGTATTTTCGTCTTCAAACAAACTCAACTGGTCGAGTTCCGAACTTTCCTGAATTTCTCCCGAAACCGCACTGTTTATTATTCTCTCAAGTTCATTACTGTTCTTGTTGTTATTATCAGCTTTCTTTTTTTGCTGTGACTGAGCAGGCTTTGCAGGCGGAATGTCATTTATCGCTATGTCTATATCTGAACCGTATGTATCGTCTTTTTCGTCTGTCAGAGGTTCGCTAATCATCTCAATAATTTCCTCATCGGCTTCCTGTTGTCTTTCTGCCGACTTGTTTTTTCTGCGATTTGAGAGAACTTCCGCTATCCCTGAAATTATTACAGGTTCTTCCCGAACATCTTCTTCTGTTTCCTCGTCTTCGTTGTATTCAATTATGTCATCTTCCGTATCCTCATCAACTTCTTCCGTGTAACAGAAACTTTCCACAAAGTCTTTAAGGCGTTCGGAAGTTTCTCCTGCCACACGCTTTAATGATTTTCCTGCCTTTATGAAAGGCTTATAAAACAGTCCGAAAAATTCAAACAAGCTTAAATTGGTAAGCAACATTATGCACACAAACAGTATAAGCAATATTACTATCAACGCCCCGAGTTCCCCGAATACTTCAAGCAGCGGCCACCCAACCAGTGCCGAAAGTAATCCGCCCCCTTTAAGCCTTACGCCGTTTTCGTAGAGGAACATTAACTTTTCCTTTATGTTATCTCCACGGACTTCGCCGACACCTATAATCTGAGTTATACCGCTTGTCACAAGTGTAAGTATCGCCCCCTGAATAACTCTCCCGATTACTGCATCCTGAGCTTTATCCTTCGCAAGCTGTACAGATGCATATATAAAAATCGGGGCAACAAGAAATACCGAACCTCCGAACATTCCTCTTATAAACTTGTGCATGAAATACCAGCCCGAAGAACCCTGAATCAATGTAAGTAATAACAAAAACACGCCTATTGCAAAAAGCACCACAGACCAGAATTGATTTGCGGTATTGCCATGCGGAAGAATCACGTCCTGAATTTTTTCTTTTTTAGTTT
>URWK01000220.1 GCA_900551505.1 uncultured Ruminococcus sp.
TCTTCCGTCAGCCGGCAACGGTATACTTGCAGGAATAATTCTTGCGATAGGACGTATTATCGGAGAAACGGCGGCACTTATCTATACAGCCGGAACAGTTGCGAAAATTCCTGAAGACGTATTCCAGTCAGGAAGAACTTTGGCAATTCATATGTATTCACTTTCAAAAGAAGGCTTGCATATGAATGAAGCAAGTGCAACAGCGGTTGTTCTGCTTATAACAGTCTGTGCATTGAATGCCCTTGCATCATTTATAGCAAAGAAACTTACAAATTCTTGATTGAAGACAGGAGATTTTTAGGATTATGGAAGAAACGAAAATTGTTCAGACCAAAGCCCCGAAAAGTACAGGGATAAAACTCAGCGTAAAGAACATGGATTTATACTACGGGGATTTCCACGCACTGAAAAATGTAAATATAGACATTGACCAGAACGCAGTAACAGCTTTTATAGGTCCATCAGGTTGCGGAAAATCAACACTTCTGAAATCACTTAACAGAATGAATGACCTTGTGGAAGGCTGTAAGATTTCAGGAGATATAAGGCTTAACGGCATAGATATATATCACGACATGGAAATAACAGAACTCCGCAAAAATGTGGGAATGGTTTTCCAGAAGCCTAATCCGTTTCCTATGAGCATATATGACAATGTAGCTTATGGACCACGCACACACGGAATAAGGAATCGTTCACAGCTTGACGAGATAGTCGAAACGAGCCTTAAACAAGCGGCAATCTGGGACGAACTCAAAGACAGACTTAAAAAATCCGCACTGGGACTTTCAGGAGGTCAGCAACAAAGACTTTGTATCGCAAGAGCATTGGCGGTAAAACCGGAAGTAATACTTATGGACGAACCAACTTCAGCCCTCGACCCGATTTCGACAATGAGGGTAGAAGAACTTTGTTTTGAACTTAAACCAAAGTACACAATAGTAATGGTTACTCATAATATGCAGCAGGCTACCAGAATTGCAGACAAGACGGCGTTCTTCCTGCATGGTGAAATTGTGGAATACGGCGAAACAGACCAGATTTTCTCAAGACCGCAGGATAAGAGAACGGAAGACTATATTACAGGCAGATTCGGTTAAAAGGCGTTTGCGGAGGTGGAATATGAGAACAAATTTCGATAAACAGCTTAAAGAACTCAACCTTGAAATAGTGCAGATGGCAAGCAACGTTGAAACGGCGATAAGCTCGGCAGTACAAGGGCTTCTCATGCGTGACGTGAACCTTGCGGAGCAGGCAATAAAGATGGATGACAAGACAAACGATTATGAAAGACAGATTGAAAGGCGTTGTCTGAAACTTCTGCTTCACGAACAACCCGTAGCTACCGACCTGAGAAAGATTTCCTCAGCACTTAAAATGATTACCGACATGGAAAGAATAGGCGACCATGCCACAGATATTTCGGAAATCACGATTGATTTGGCAGATGTGAAGGAAATAGACGGTGAAACATTCAGTCATATAAAGCTTATGGCTGAATATGCGGTAAAGATGTTGTCGGAAAGCGTTACCGCATATGTGAACGATGACGAAACACTTGCGGAGAAAGTCATTAAAGACGATGACGGAGTAGATGAACTCTTTGCGAAAGTTAAGAACGATTTGATTCACTGCATTATAAGAGAAAAAGTTGTGGGAGAACAAGCTGTTGATATGCTCATGATAGCAAAATACTTTGAAAGAATAGGCGACCATGCCGTTAATATTGCTGAATGGGTACTTTTTTCAATAACGGGAGTACATAAGAATATGCAGATTATGTAGAAATAAAACCGAGGAGGATATAATTGATGGCTTGTATATATTGTGTTGAAGACGATGAAGGAATAAGGGAACTGATTTCATGTGCCTTGAAGTCCGGCGGTTACGAGGTAAAAGCATTTGAAAAGGCAGTACCGTTTTATGAGGCACTGAAAACCAGACAGCCGGCATTAATTCTCCTTGATATAATGCTTCCTGACGAAGACGGAATTTCTATCCTTACCAATATAAAGAAAAATGAAGTTTATTCCGATATACCCGTTATAATGCTCACCGCAAAGTCAAGCGAGATAGATAAAGTTACAGGACTTGAAGCAGGTGCGGACGATTATATAACAAAGCCTTTCGGAGTAATGGAGTTACTTTCAAGAATAAAAGCAGTCTTGAGAAGAACAAAAAAAGATGAAACTACTTCAAATATAATTTCTGTGGGCAGGCTTACACTCAATTTTCAGAAGCGACTTGTGAAGTACGATGAGAAGAATGTAGTTCTGACCTTCAAGGAATTTGAATTGCTTGCCTATCTGATGCAGAATCAGGGTATCGTACTTACGAGAGAAAAGCTTATGGAAAAAGTGTGGGGCTTCGATTTTGAGGGCGAAAGCAGAACCGTTGATATGCATATAAAGACTTTAAGGCAGAAACTTGAGCAAGCCGGTTGTGTTGACATTATCCATACAGTCCGTGGGGTAGGTTATAAGATCAGCGGAAAATGCGCGTAATAAAAACAAAAAACACAAAAAAATAAAAGAGCATTTCGACGGAAAAAGGCTTTGGCCCTTTTCTGGACGAAGTGCTTTTTTCATGCTATAATAGGTGAACCCTGGAGCGTAATCGAGAAGGCTCCAA
>URWK01000221.1 GCA_900551505.1 uncultured Ruminococcus sp.
AATATGACCGGCTTTTCTGCCCATAACTTCAACAACACTGCATCTGTCATGTGACTGCATAGTGTCATGGAGTTTGTCAACCATTTCAACAACAGTATTCATAGCTGTATCGTAACCGATTGTGTATTCAGTACAAGCAATGTCATTGTCGATAGTTCCCGGAAGACCTACACAGAGAATACCTCTTGCAGAAAGGTCAGCAGCACCTCTGAATGAGCCGTCACCGCCGATTACAACGATACCTTCAAGACCGAGTTCCTGACACTTTGCCTTAGCTTTCTGAAGACCTTCTTCAGTTCTGAATTCAGGACATCTTGCAGTATAAAGACAAGTACCACCTCTCTGGATAATATCTGAAACTGTACGTTCATCCATTTCGATAATATCACCATGAATAAGTCCGTTATATCCTCTGCGGATACCGTAAACTTTCATACCTTTTTTAATAGCGGTTCTTGTATCAGCTCTTACGGCTGCGTTCATGCCCGGAGCATCTCCGCCACTTGTTAAAATGCCTATTGTTTTCATACAAAAAACTCCATTCTGCCACTGTCGGCTAAGATATAATATAAAATTAGCTTTCTATTATATTTTACTACATTTTCGATTTTTGTCAAGCCCTAAGTCAGAAAACGTTTAAAATAATTGTATATCGTCTGATTTCACATATTCAAGCAGTCTGCCGATACATTCATTGGATATATTGACTTTGAAACCTTGATTTACAGGGAGATATTTTTTTGTTTTCTTTGAATAGAATACTATCGGATAATCACCTTTAAAGTCTTGTGAAAGTCCTATAATATTATCCATAAGGTTTGTTTCAAAATCTTTTATTTTTATATAAAGCTTTCTGCCTTTAAGCCCTTTGTCAGGTTTGATTTTTCTTGCAATAATGCTTACATCACTGTTTCTTTCGGAAATATTGCCTTCTATGATTACAATATTCCCCTCTGTGAGCAAACCTCTAAGCTGACTGTCAAAGCACACACAATCCATGCTGTCCGTTGCGTCTTCGATGGTAAGAAAGTACATAATTTTGTTATTTTTGTTGAGGTATTCCCTTACCTGCTGGATAATGCACACCATAAAAATTTTGTCGCCGTCCATAAAACCGAATTTCTCATCTTTGAAATTCTGCTTTATCTCCGCAATCGTGGCGTATTTAAGCAGTTTTCGCTGTTCGGTTGTATAGGAAATCGGATAACCCGAAATATACATACCTGTAATTTCTTTTTCCATCTTCAACTTTTCGTTTTTGTCATAGTCAGGAACATCGGGGAACTGCATTTCAAGCTGAGGTCTTTCATCTTCTTCCATAATACTGAAAAAATCAAGCTGACCGTCAATTTTCTGTTTGCGTTGTTGTGCGAGCGAATCCATAAGCCTTGTGAAATTTTCAAGCATTTGTCTTCTGTTAAGTCCGAGATTGTCAAAAACTCCTGCCTTAATCATGCTTTCAACTGCCCTTTTGTTTATATCAGTGCCTGAAGTTCTTTCGCAGAAATCCTGTAACGATTTGAATTTTCCGTTTTCCTTACGCTCTTTCTCAATAGTTTCAATAACGCTTCTTCCAAGTCCTTTTATTGCTTCCAGTCCGAACATTATTCCGTTTTCCGCAATCGTAAAATTTGCATAACTTTCATTTATGTTAGGCGGAAGAACTTTGACATTGTTAATGTTACATTCTTCGATATAGTCAAATAGTTTGTCCGTATTTATAACGCTCGTCATAAGTGCTGCCATATACTCATTGAAGTAATGACACCTTAAATATGCTGTCTGATATGAGAGATATGCATATGCGGCAGCGTGTGACTTGTTAAAAGCGTACGAAGCAAACCCTGCCATCTTGTTGAAGATTTTGTCTGCAACTTCTTCGGGAACGCCTCTTGCAACAGCTCCTTCACAATTCACCGTTCCATCCGGATTTTTTTCTCCGTATATGAAGCTGTTACGTTCCTTTTCCATAATCTCATGTTTTTTCTTACCCATCGCACGCCTTACAAGGTCGGCTCGTCCGTATGAATATCCTGCAAGTGAACGGCATATTTCCATAACCTGCTCCTGATATACTATACAACCGTACGTTACATCAAGAATCGGTTTGAGAAGCGGTGTGGTGTAAGTTATGTTTTCAGGGTTATGCCTGTTCTTTATATAACGTGGGATTGAATCCATCGGTCCCGGACGGTAAAGCGAAATTACGGCAATCAAATCTTCAATACTCTTAGGCATAAGACGCATAAGAACCTGTTTCATTCCTGCACTTTCAAACTGGAATACACCTTCCGTTTTACCCTCCGACAACATCTTATATACCTGCTCATCATCTACGGGGATTTTTGAAATCTCAAAGTCGGGTTCTTTAAGGTGTATAAGTCTTTCGGTATCCCTTATTACAGTAAGGTTTCTCAGCCCCAGAAAGTCCATCTTCAGAAGTCCCAGTTCTTCAAGTATCGTCATTGTGTACTGCGTGATAATCTGACCGTCAACTTGCAGTAACGGCACAAATGTATCGACAGGAGCAGAAGCAATTACAACGCCTGCCGCATGAGTTGAAGTATGGCGTGGCATACCTTCGATTTTCTTTGCCATGTCGATAAGCTTT
>URWK01000222.1 GCA_900551505.1 uncultured Ruminococcus sp.
CCCACCCACTAAACAGTTATTCTTTATTGTTTTTTCTTATTTTTTTTTTCGTGCCGCCCCGCCCGCCGCGCGCCCCCCCCCCCCCCCCCCCATATTTCTCCGCTTGTCGATACTTCACCCTCTATATTTCACCGCTCATCAATACTTTATTTCTGTCGGGGGCTTGACAAAAAAAATTTACTGTGATATACTTTACTCCACAAAGAAATATTACCTAAAACGTTGATAAGGAAGGTTTTTCACAATATTGTTTACTACAGAGAAGTTCTGTCATCGGCTGAAAGCAGAACCGTTAACAGCTGAAAAACACACCGCCTTTGAGTTTGTCCAATAAACAACGGCTTGCTACCGTTAAAAAGCTTTTTTTGAAAGGCACTTTTCCGATTTTCTGCGGGACAAGTGCGAATCAGGGTGGAACAGCGGTTTTTAGTCGCCCCTTGGGTCTTTATGGCTCAAGGGGCGTTTTTGATTTCTTGAAAAATTATAAAATTTATGGAAAAGGGGAATTTCTCTATGATTAAACTCAGATTGAAAGACGGCAGTATCCGTGAAGCCGAAAACGGTATTCCTGCTTTTGAAGCAATTAAGAGCATCGGCATGGGACTTTATAAAAGTGCCTGTTGCGTAAAGATTGACGGAGAAGTTAAAGATTTGAGAACCGTTCTCAATAATGACTGCGACTTTGAAGTTATGACTTTCGACAGCAAAGACGGCAAAAAAGCTTTCTGGCACACTGCTTCACACATTCTCGCACAGGCTGTAAAAAGACTTTACCCAAATGTAAAGCTTGCCATCGGCCCTGCTATCGACAACGGTTTTTACTATGACTTCGATGTTGAGAAGCCTTTTACACCTGAACAGCTCCTTGAAATCGAAAAGGAAATGAAGAAAATTGTAAAAGAAGGTCTTAGAC
The DNA here is from genome assembly GCA_900551505.1 of uncultured Ruminococcus sp. Taxonomy (GTDB): domain Bacteria; phylum Bacillota; class Clostridia; order Oscillospirales; family Ruminococcaceae; genus UBA5884. The sequence continues at coordinate 914 of URWK01000222.1, forward strand.
TTGAACAGTTTGAACTCGCTCCGCAAGAAGCTGTAAAGTACCTCGAAGAACAGGGCGAACCTTACAAAGTCGAACTCTGCAAGGAACACGCTGACAAGGGCGAACCGATTTCTTTCTACAAACAAGGCGATTTCACAGACCTTTGTGCCGGCCCTCACCTCCTCTCAACCGCTCCTGTAAAGGCTTTCAAACTTACTTCATGTACAGGTGCTTACTGGAGAGGCAACGAAAAAAACAAGATGCTTTCAAGAGTTTACGGAACAGCTTTTCCGAAGGCTGCCGAACTCGAAGAATACCTTAAGGCAGTAGAAGACGCAAAAATGCGTGACCACAACAAACTTGGCAGAGAACTTGAACTTTTCACTACCGTTGATGTAATCGGTCAGGGTCTTCCTATCATGCTCCCTAAGGGTGCAAGAGTTATGCAGATTTTACAGCGTTTCGTTGAAGACGAAGAACAGAAACGTGGTTATCAGCTTACAAAAACTCCTTACATGGCTAAATCAGACCTCTACAAGATTTCAGGTCACTGGGGACACTACAAGGAAGGTATGTTCGTTCTCGGTGATGAAGAAAAAGATAAGGAAGTCTTTGCCCTCCGTCCTATGACCTGCCCGTTCCAGTATCAGGTATTCCTCAATAAGAAACGTTCTTACAGGGATTTGCCTATGCGTCTTAATGAAACTTCAACACTTTTCAGAAACGAAGACAGCGGAGAAATGCACGGACTTATCCGTGTACGTCAGTTCACACTCTCGGAAGGTCACATTATCCTCAGACGTGAACAGCTCGAAGAAGAATTCAGAGGCTGCCTCGAACTCGCAAAGTATATGCTTGAAGTTCTCGGACTTGAAGAAGATGTAACTTACCGTTTCTCACAGTGGGACCCGAATAACAGAGATAAATATGAAGGTACTGAAGAACAGTGGAACGAAGCTCAGGATATTATGAAGAAGATTCTTGACCATATCGGACTTGAATACGAAATCGGTATAGGTGAAGCCGCTTTCTATGGTCCTAAGCTTGACATTCAGATTAAGAACGTTCACGGCAAGGAAGATACTCTTATCACTATCCAGATTGACCCGTTGCTTGCAGAAAGATTTGGTATGGAATATGTTGACGTTGACAACAAGCTTAAACGCCCGTATATCATTCACAGGTCTTCAATCGGTTGCTATGAAAGAACACTTGCTCTTCTCATAGAAAAGTATGCAGGTGCATTCCCGCTCTGGCTCGCTCCGGAACAGGTTAAGATTATCCCGATTGCCGACAGACACCTTGACTACACAAACGAACTTTCAAAGAAACTCGAAAACCTCGGCATAAGATGCAGCGTTGATGACAGAGCCGAAAAGGTAGGTTACAAAATCAGACAGGCACAGCTTGAAAAAGTTCCTTATATGCTCGTCATCGGCGACAACGAAGTTGAACAGAAGAATGTTGCAGTACGTTCAAGAAAAGACGGCGACCTTGGAACAATGACTTTCGAGGAACTCAGCGGAAAACTCCTTACAGAAATTGCTACAAAGGCAAGATAATTTTCAGATAATTTTATAGTTTTTTGATGGGGCGGGCCCCCGGGGCGGGGGGGGGGGGCCCCCAAATGAGGGGGGGAAGAAAAAAATAGCAAAAAATTATTTTTTTTGCGGGGGGTTATTTTTTTTTTTAATGGG
>URWK01000223.1 GCA_900551505.1 uncultured Ruminococcus sp.
GTCTGAAGGACGGAGAAGTGTTCCGTTTGTAGGGCCTGCCGCATTTGTAAGACGTTCAAATTCAAGAGATGTGATAACGTCAGGACTCTTTGAATATGCGTATTCATCGAAGTTCTTGAGGTCGATAAGGTTGAAGCCTGTAGCTACTACGATAGCTCCGTACTGCTGTTCGATAAATTCGTCTTTCTGTGTGTAGTCGATAGCCTTTGCGGAACAAACCTTTGAACATACACCGCACTTGCCTGTTTTAAGCATTGTGCAGTAATTCGGGTCGATTGTGGCAACCTTCGGAACAGCCTGTGCGAAAGGAATGTAAATAGCGTGTCTTTCATTCATACCCATGTTAAATTCGTTAGGAACTTTCTTTTGAGGGCATTTTTCTGTACAGACACCGCAACCGGTACAAACATCTTCCTTTACATAACGTGCTTTTTTCTTGATGGTTACATTGAAGTTACCAACGAATCCCTTAACGGCTTCAACTTCGCTGTATGAGTAAATCTTGATTTTTTCGTGCTGAGCAACGTCAACCATTTTAGGTGTAAGGATACAAGCCGCACAGTCGAGTGTCGGGAATGTCTTGTCAAGCTGTGACATCTTACCGCCGATAGTAGGCTTCTTTTCTACAATGTCAACTTCAAATCCTGCATCTGCAATGTCAAGGGCTGTCTGGATTCCGGCAATACCTCCGCCGATAACCAAAGCTCTCTTTACAACAGGGCTTTCACCTGCGGTAAGAGGTGCATTGAGATGAACTTTTGCGATGGCAGCTTTTCCAAGAATGATAGCTTTTTCGGTAGCTGTCTGCATATCCTTATGTATCCATGAACACTGCTCACGGATATTAGCGATTTCAACCATGTATGGATTAAGACCTGCTGAAGCGGCTGTCTTTCTGAAAGTTGCTTCATGCATACGAGGAGAACATGAACATACTACTATACCGGTAAGACCATAATCCTTGATTGCGTCCTTAATAATTTTCTGTCCTGCTTCGGAACACATATACTGGTAATTTGTTGAGAAAACTACGCCAGGTTCATTTTTGAGAGTTTCTGAAACAGCGTTCACGTCAACAGTACCTGCGATATTACTACCGCACCAGCATACAAATACGCCTATTTTCTGCAATTGGCTCACTCCTTAAATTTATATATATAATAATTTTTTATTTGCTGTATTTTCTGAATGCACAGGTGATAGCCTGCTGAGGAAGATTCTGATTGAGTTTTGAAGGTATATCATCGGCTTTAAGGTGTTTTTCGCCCTTTCTTCTTACAGATGCGACTCTTACGGCTTCGATGAACTTCGCAGGTTCAACGCCTCTCGGACATCTTTCGATACAAGCCATGCATGAAAGACAATTCCAGAGTGCTTCCGAGTCAAGCAACCCTTCTACTTCTCCCCTCTCAACGAGTGCTACAAACTGATGCGGGTGAATGGGCATTGCGTCATATGCGGGACAAGCTCCCGAACATTTTCCGCACTTCATACATTTTCTTGGATTAACTCCGCAGATACGCTGTATCTGTTCGGCAAGCTCCTTTTCATTCTGCATAAAAACTTACCTCCTTCTTACTTGACACCGAGTGCTTCTGCGAGAAGTTCTGTAAAGTAGTAAACAGGTAACTTGTTCTCAACAGTGTTCGCATCAAGGTTATAAAGACAAAGCGGACAGGCGGTTATAATGCAGTCAGCACCGTTTTCCTTTGCCGAACCTACTACATTTTCACTCTTTTTCATTGCAAGGTCATTATTACTCATTGCAACATATCCACCGCAACATTCATTCTTATACGGATATTCAACAGGTTCTGCCCCTATTGCTCTGATGAAATCCTCGATAATGGTAGGATTTTCAGGGTTGTCAAACTGCATCTGTTTACTTGGTCTGAGAAGCATACAGCCATAGTAAGGAGCAATCTTTTTGCCTTTAAGGGGGTTAGTAACCTTCGCTTTGATATTGTCAAAGCCGATTACGTCACGGAGCAATTCAAGATAATGGATAACCTTTGTATCTCCGCAGTATTCTTCTGTTTTCATGTAATTGCTGACTTTTGTTCTGAGGTCTTCATTATTCTTCATATCCCAGTTTACTCTTTTGATTACATGATGACAGGCTGAACAGACTGTTACAAGGGCATTACCGAGTGACTTTGCGGACATCAAAGCCCTTACAGATGAAAGTTTTGAAGCAATTTCATCTGAAGCCATCGGATATGTTGCACCGCAACACTGCCATTCCGGAAGTTCTTCAAGTGTTACGCCGAGTGCCTCAGCCGATTTTCTGGCGTATATGTCCAAATCCTTGGCTTTGGTTTTCAGCGTACAACCCGGGTAATAACTGAAAGTCATACGGAAAATCTCCTTTTTCTGATTATTGCCCCTCTCAATCGGAGGGGCATAGTCATATTAATTTTATTAAACTATCACACCATATTTTCTGGGTGGAATACTTCGTCAAATTTTTCTGCTGTGAGGAAACCGAGCTGAACACAGGCTTCCTTGAGAGAAATGTTTTCCTTGAAAGCTTTCTTCGCTGTCTTTGCTGAATTTTCGTAACCGATATATGGGTTAA
>URWK01000224.1 GCA_900551505.1 uncultured Ruminococcus sp.
AAGACTTACAGAAAATCATAGACACTTACGGCTTCAGGGAAACTTCAATATACCTGCTCCCCAAGATAAGTGAATGGTGCTTCATCAGGCACGAGAAAGGGAAATATTATTCAAAGCTAAGAAAAGTCCCCCGAAGACCGCTTACACTTCTTGAAAGAAGATGGCTTAAAGCCGTTATAAGCGATAAAAAAATCGGGCTGTTTCTGGACAAGTCCGATATATCAAGGCTTAATGAATTTCTGAAAGACGAATCCCCCTTGTTCTGTGACAAGGATTTTTATTTCTTTGACCGCAGTAAAGACACTCAGGATTTCGGAGATGAAACATATATACAGAACTTCCGCATAATACTCAAAGCGGTCAGGGAACGCAACGATATATTCTTAACGCTGAATAACAATAAGTCTTATGAAGTCTTCCCTATGTTCATAGAATACAATGCAGAAAAAGATGCTTTCAGCCTTTGCGGAAATTCAGGGTACAGAAGATACAGATATGATATTTCCGATATATCGGAAGTCAGATTAAAAGGCAGTCAGAACAATATTATCAAGCCGTCTGAGCAGGGGAAAAAGTTTGTAATTCTCAAAGTTTCCTATCAGAGAAACGGAATCGAACGGTTTATGACAACTTTTGCAACTTATGAAAAATCCACAGAACCTATGCCATATGGTTGCAGAGCAATTGTGAAATATGATGAATCAGATGAAACGGAAATTCTTGAAAAAATACTTTCTTTCGGAGTAATAATTGAAGTCGAAGCCCCTTCTGAAATCCGAAAAATTATTAAAAACAAGGTTGAAAAACAGTATCGGTTACTATTTAGGCACAGCCTAAATGCAGAGAATAAACGATAACTGTTTCTGTATGAATGTATTTTTTACACAAATCTTTTCGGCATTTGCGAAATACTTTTTGTTATAAACGGAGAAATTGCGACTTTTACATTTCTTGGGAAACTCTCCCCTTTTTCAAGATTTCCCGTTATGTAAAAAATGCGTGTGAACTGTGAAAAATGCGTGCGTTGTAACAATCTTAAACGTTTTGTAACCTTTCGGGAAATCTACGGTCTGAAAACGCCTTATTTTTATCTGGGTCAAAAAGGCAAACCACGCATTTAAGCCATTTGTCAAACGCCTTTCTCCCTCATTGATTGCAGAAAGGTTAAAAAGTTGACAAAACGGTTAAGACATAGTATAATCTTTCACATAGCAACGAACAAGAAATCTACAAGAACAGGAAGTGATTATTATTTCAAGCCTTAATAACTTGAAAAACAACTCCCACAGAAAAGCAGGTATGATTTTTTCATTACTTACATTTGCGATTATTGTTTCAGCAATTCTCGGTATTTCAAATGAACCGAACAAAGATAATTATTCATTGACAAATTCTGTGGAGAGCCATATCGAAACCACAATCCATGCAGAAACAGACCCTGATTTTACATCTGTTTCAGAAACTAACACCACTACAGCAGATTCCACAACAACAAACAGCAATACAGAAAACACAACAGTATATGAAAATGTTACAGATATCAATGAAGATGATGAATATATTCTTGTAATTGACGAAGACGATTATGAAGACATTGATGATGATATTATAACCCTTTCGGAAGACGAAGAAGATTACGATACGGAAGTTCTCACACAGTATGCTGACAGTGCCGAAGCTCAGGGCGTATGGGTCGAAGAAACCGCTCCGTTAGTTTCATTTGAAGCCCTTCAGTATCAGACACGTTCCATTTCATATACATATCAGGAATACGAAATGTTATGTGCGGTTGTAATGCACGAAGTCGGATATTGCTCAACATATTCACAGCAACTTGTTACAAGTCTTATAATCAACAGAGTGCTTGACGGAAGATTCGGAAACAGCATTTACGAAGTCCTTCATGCCCCTGACCAGTTTACCGCTATCGACAACTATTACTCCCCTACAGTTCCCGTAACAGAGGAAGTAAGAGCTGTTGTAAAGAATGTTCTCAATGACGAACACGATTACGCAAACGGTGCTTTGTTTTACTATGCCCCGAGATGGTGCGGTTATATAAATTACTTTGAAAGCAAACAACTTGTTGCGGAATATGACGGACAGAGATTTTTTAAGTAAATCAGTACAGATGAAACCCACATAAGTTTGTACATCAGCATAAACACAGGAAACCTGCTCAGATGATGGACACATCCGAGCAGGTTTCTTATCAATACTTTAATCAGTAATGATTACTGTTATTAAAATATTCACTGTTTTTACTCGTTTTTTACTTGTTTTCTGAATAAAAACGAGTTATAATATATATCAATACAAAAACAAATACGGAGGTATTCAAAAATGAAAATAACCGAACTTAAAAAAGGTATTTACTCAGTAGGTGCTGTTGACTGGAATGTGAGAAGCTTTCACGGCTATTCTACAAACCGTGGTGCAACTTACAATGCATATCTGATTGTTGATGAAAAAATTGCACTTATCGACACTGTAAAAGCTCCTTTCGCCCAGGAACTCATCGACAGAGTTTCCGAAATCGTTCCGCCCGAAAAGATAGATTACCTTATCTC
>URWK01000225.1 GCA_900551505.1 uncultured Ruminococcus sp.
CTCTGTAGCTGTCATCTACCGATTTAAGAGCTTCTTCTGTGGAACGGATAATTACCGGAAGAACCATTATCGCAAGTGTAAAACTACCTGCAAGAATTGAATATCCCCATTTAAGAGTTGTTACAAAAAACAACATTCCGAAAAGTCCGTACACAATTGACGGAATACCCGAAAGTGTTTCTGTTGTCACCCTTATAATCTTTACAAGCTTATTTCCTCTCTTTGCATATTCAACAAGATATATCGCACAGAACACGCCCAGAGGTGCTGATATTAAAAGCGAAATTCCTACCATTTCGAGCGTTGTTATAATTGCCGGGAGCATAGATACATTTTCCGTTGTATAGTGCAGTGAGAAAAGACTCGGTTTAAGATATGGAACTCCTTTTATTATAACATAACCTACAATAAAAATAAAGAGTGCAACCGTAATTGAAACCGCTAAAATTGTGATAATCAGAAAGAGAAATGAAAGCGGGTGAGATTTATAAGTTTTTAATTTTTCCTGCATAATTCATTATCCTTTCTTCTGATTTGTGACAATACTGAAAATGAGATTGAGAATGAGAATAAACACAAAGAGTACAACACCTGTTGCAATAAGTGCATCATAATGAAGACCGCTTGCATAACCCATTTCGGTAACGATATTCGATGTAAGAGTTCTTGCACCGTTGAGAATACTGTTAGGCATCATAGCCTGATTTCCTGCAACCATGATTACCGCCATAGTTTCGCCGACCGCTCTGCCTATTCCGAGGATAACACTCGAAAGAATACCCGACTTGGCAGCCGGGAACATTACTGTCATAATTGCTCTTTCCTTGGTTGCTCCAAGTGCTAAAGCACCTTCATAATAACTGCGTGGAACTGCATTGAGTGCCGATTCCGAAAGCCCTACGATTGTAGGAAGTATCATAATTCCAAGCAATACGGAAGCTGTGAGAATACTGTTTCCGTTTCCGCCGATATTGTTTCTTACGAACGGTACAAGTACGACCATTCCGAAAAATCCATATACGATTGACGGAATACCTGCAAGCAGATTAACCATAGGCTTTACTATTTTATAAATTTTCTTAGGGCAGAACTCCGATAAGAAAATAGCTGTAAGAAGTCCTGTCGGCACACCTGTTATTATAGCACCTGCCGTTATATAGAGGCTTCCAAGCACCATAGGCATTATTCCAAACTGCGGGTTAGTGTCTGTAGGTTTCCATTTCTCGCCGAGCAGGAAATTAAATACTCCAATTTCCTTTATTGCAGGAATACCGTTGACAAACATGAACAGGCATATCAGACATACCGCAAGAATTGAGATACACGCTGACACAAGAAATACGCCATGCATTACGTTTTCTGTTACCCTCTTGAATGTCGGGCTTTGAAAGATGCTTGGTTTTTCGCTGACCTGTTCAGCTGTCAATACTTTTTCATCTGTTCCGGTCATTACTGAATTTCACTCCAATCTGTTACCGCACCTGTATAAATATCTTTAACCTGTGCCTTTGTAAGACTGTTAATTGCATTGTCCTTGTTTATTACTATCGCAATTCCGTCCTTTGCGATTTCTATTGCTTTAAGCTTTGTTTCATCGTCTTTAAGCTCTCTTGATGCCATACCGATGTCGCAAGTACCTTCAAGAACCGCTTTCATACCTGAAGAAGAGTCGGTTTGCTGAACTTCAATTACCGCTTTTGTGTTTATACCCTTATATGCTTCCGCAAGTTTTTCCATTACAGGCGTTACTGATGAAGAACCGGAAACAACAATTTTACCTTCTGAATTATCTGTTGAGAAAGAACCGCTTGAAACTGTGATATAATCGGAGTCTTCAACTACTTTCTGACCGTCATCACTGAGAATGAAGTTGATGAAATCTGCAACAACTCCTGTTGGTTCGCCATCGACTGCAATATTGAAAGGTCTTACAACAGTGTACTTTCCGTCCTTTACGTTTTCAGGTGTTGCGTCAACACCGTCTATCTGAAGGGCTTTTACAGTATCGTTGAGAGAACCGAGTGAGATATAACCGATTGCGTTCTTGTCGCTTGCGACTTGTGTAAGTACAACGTCTGTACTGCTCTGAATAAGTGCTGATTCTGTAGTTTTGTCAACTTTGTTTCCGTCTGCATCTTTTTCTTCTACCCCCACAAGTTCAATAAAAGCACTTCTTGTGCCTGAACCTTCTTCTCTTGAGATAACTGTAATTGTGCTTCCTGCATTTCCGCAACCTGCCAGTGACATTCCCATAACCACAACTGCCATAATTGCACTGAATACTTTCTTCATAAATTTACCCTCCAGTAAAAATCCTTTTTCTTAATTTATTTTTTAGTGTACGATAATTCTAAAGCAGTCCTGTAAAGTTGTTAAGCAGGCTAATGTAAAATGTATGTAATTTGTAGTTAAACCGATGTTAAAACTTAAAAGTTTCCGGTCAATGATACTTTTCGGGGGGGGGGGGGGGGGGGGGGGGCGCCCGCCCCCGCCGAAAAAAAAAACCAAACAAACCACCGAAACAAATACGGAAAAAATATATATTTAAAAAAAAAAAAAAAAAT
>URWK01000226.1 GCA_900551505.1 uncultured Ruminococcus sp.
GGCCCCACAACAAAATTTTTTTGGGGGGGCCCGCCTCGTGAGGAAATAATTTGCGAAAATTCCGCAAACCCCTTAAAATGCGTTGTTTGAGGCTGTTTGTTGATAAGATTTATAGGTTTTACACAAAAACCTTACTACATTTTTTATATATTGTTTTGTATTTTAGTAGTTGACAATCGTAACTTTATCCTATATACTAAATACATAGACTAACGACACCACAACATCTTGTGGTTGAAAATTGACCCTCAAACCATGCAGGCAGTAGCTTTGAGGGGAATTTTTTCGCTGTTTTTCAGGAAGGGGTTATGAAGAATGATGACATACATCATAAAAAGAGATGGAAGAAAAACATCTTTCAATATTGAGAAAATTTCAAATGCTGTCTTCAAGGCTGCTCAGTCCGTAGGCGGTAATGATTATAAAGAAGCCCAGAGAATTGCCGGCATCGTCTGCAAACAGGCTGAAGAAAAATTTGGTAACGATATTCCGAATGTTGAAGAGGTTCAGGACATTGTCGAAGAAGTTCTCATTAATGAAGGTCACAAACAGACCGCCAAGGCATATATGCTTTACCGTCATGACAGAACAAGAGCCAGAGAAATGAATACAAATCTTATGAAAGTTCTCACAGACCTGACCTTTAAATCAGCGAAAGACAGTGATATAAAGAGAGAAAATGCCAATATTGACGCTGATACTGCAATGGGTACTATGCTTAAATACGGTTCTGTCAGTGCAAAGGAATTTTATGAAATGTATGTACTTTCGCCGAAAGAGGCAAAGGCTCACGCAAACGGCGATATACATATTCATGACCTTGACTTTCTGACACTTACAACAACTTGCTGTCAGATTGATTTGATAAAGCTCTTTCACAATGGTTTTTCTACCGGTCACGGATTTCTCAGAGAACCTAACGATATTGCAAGTTATTCAGCACTTGCCTGTATCGCTATCCAGTCAAACCAGAATGACCAGCACGGCGGTCAGAGTATCCCTAACTTTGACTTCTCAATGGCTGGCGGTGTAAAGAAGACTTACAAGAGAACATATACACAGAATATTGCGAGATGCCTCGAAATGATGGCAGATGTCGAAAATGCGGACGAAAAGGCAAAGGCTATTGTAAGCGAAGTCGAAAAGGAAAGCGGTTTAGTTCCGGTGCTTGCAAATGACAACGGTTATCAGGAAAAGGAATTTGAAAAACTGCTTGCATATACAGACGAAGACACAGCCCACAAAATTCAGCAGTTTACTGCAAAGTCCGCTCACAAGGAAACAAACAGAGCCACTTATCAGGCGATGGAAGCTCTTATCCACAACCTGAATACAATGAACAGCCGTGCAGGAGCTCAGACTCCGTTCAGTTCCATAAATTACGGAACAGATACAAGCCCTGAAGGCAGAATGGTAATAGAAAATGTATTGCTTGCAAACGAAGCAGGTTTAGGAAACGGCGAAACTCCTATTTTCCCGATACACATCTTCAAGATAAAAGAAGGCATAAATTACAATACAACAGACCCTAACTATGACTTGTTCAAACTTGCCTGCCGTGTATCTGCAAAAAGACTGTTCCCGAATTTCTCATTTATTGATGCACCTTTCAATCTCCCTTACTACAAGGAGGGCGATTACAATACAGAAGTTGCCTACATGGGTTGCCGTACAAGAGTGGTCGGCAATGTACATGACAAGTCAAGAGAAATTGTTACAGGCAGAGGAAATTTAAGCTTTACATCAATCAATCTTCCAAGACTTGCAATTGAAGCACATCATGACATTGACAAGTTCTTTGAAAGCCTTGACAAGATGATGGATTTGACAATAGAACAGCTTATGCACAGATTTGAGATTCAGTGTAAGAAGAAAGTAAGAAATTATCCGTTCCTTATGGGTCAGGGAATCTGGATTGATTCAGATAAATTAAGTCCTGATGATACAGTCGGAGAAGTCCTTAAACACGGAACACTTTCAGTAGGGTTTATAGGACTTGCGGAAACTCTTAAAGCGTTAATCGGAAAGCACCACGGAGAAAGCGAAGAAGCAAGAAAACTTGGACTTGAGATAGTCGGCAGAATGAGAAAAAGACTTGATGAAGAATCCGAAAAGACACAGCTTAATTTCTCACTGCTCGCAACACCTGCCGAGGGACTTTCGGGAAGATTCGTAAAGATGGACGCAAAGCGTTACGGAAAAATCGAGGGCGTAACAGACAGAGAATATTATACAAATTCTTTCCATGTACCTGTTTACTATCCGATTTCTGCGTTTGAAAAGATTAAGATTGAAGCACCTTATCATGCACTTACAAATGCAGGTCATATAAGCTATGTGGAACTTGACGGCGACCCGATGAACAACCTTTCGGCATTTGAAAAGGTTGTAAGATGTATGAAAGAATCGGGCATAGGTTACGGCTCAATCAATCACCCGGTTGACAGAGACCCGGTTTGCGGTTATACGGGAATTATCGGGGAAACTTGCCCTATGTGCGGAAGAAAAGAGGGTTCGGACGGCATAGGATTTGAGAGAATAAGAAGAATTACAGGTT
>URWK01000227.1 GCA_900551505.1 uncultured Ruminococcus sp.
GAAACATTCCAGATTAAGTTAGCCATAATTACACCTCAAAAACAGGAAATTCAGCCGTATTTGTCAGATAGTCGGCATCTTTCATTTGCTCCGTAGTGAGATATTTTACTCTTGTAGCTGTAGCATATGAACCGGAAATAAGGTCTTTGTTAATGATAGTTGTTCCTGTGTAGGTGTTACTTGATGGACATAAGATTTTGCTGTCCCCTAAAGTTATTCCGCAAGCTATGACACAAGAATTAAGTTCGTTAAAAAGATAGTTATTTGTATTGCTACTTGTGAGTGAAATAGTTCCTGTCAGTTTGCTGTTTCTGAATTTTCCGCCTACACCTTCACTACTGCTGGATGTAAAATTGAGATTATAATTACAATTGCTGTGTGTGATATATGAAGATGGTTTAAAAAAACTGCTATCAACAGCATTCTGTACAGTAATATTGAGAGATACTTTATTGAAATTCATACCACCACTATAAGAACCGGAATTATCAAAAACTCCATAAGCATCCGAACCGCTATATTTTGTAATCGTTCCTGAAATCTGCAAATTTTTAAAGTACAAAGAAGTCGCACTGCCGGAACTGTGATTTGTACCCCTAAAAATATAGTCAACGTTTGTACCTGAGATTGACTGAATAACACCGTTGCAAATCGTCATTTTAGATAGTGGGGTATTCATAAAGAAATTGCCATCAGCCACAACGGGCGTAATGTTAATATTCTTAATCGTATGCCCGCTTAAGTCGACAACGGAAGCGTTCACAGTTACGCCTGTCCAGTATTCAAGTTCTGAACAATCCAAGTCGGCACAAAGTTTGACATACTCACATGACTGGTGTATTGCCCATCTGAATGTGTCCGAGTCAGACACTAAAAACGGGTCTTCGACCGACCCCATACCCGATACTCTGCCGCTATTTTCTGTCAATGAAAAATATCCGCTCATAAAATTACCTCCTTTTAAAATCTCACGAGAGAAACCTCAACTTCTCCTTCTTTTTCTGCTTTCACTTTTACGATGAGCCTTTTTGCCTGATAATCAAAATTACATACATTAAAATCCTCACCGTGCATAGATTTGATTCTTGAAGCTTCTGATTCGACAAATTCATCTTTGTGTGTAACTAAAATATCGCCTTCGGTGAAGTTTTTTACTCTGTATTCTTCCGCTGAATTGTCAAACTTGAATGTTGTTATTTCGCCTGCTGTACACGTTTTTCTCATTTTATTTCTCCTCTATCGCTATAAATTCAAAACCATTTTCGTTTGCAAAAGCTTGAGCGTAAGAGCCTGTAACGCCTTTTATCGTTGTCAACCCGGAAAGCTGAAAGGCGGTTTTATCTATGGTTTTCACGCTTTTAGGTATTGTTATTTCGGTAAGGCTCGTACAACTGTTAAAAGCATTTTCGCCTATGCTTTCGACATTTTTCATAACTACGTCCGTAAGACTTGAATTGCCTGCAAACATTCCATAAATAATTTCGGAGCTTGTAATTTCTGCCGACTGCAATGAATAGCTGAATTTATTGTAATAGCCGGTTGCATCAGGGGTGTCTGCGTAAGTTACAGACAACTTTTTTAGCGTATTTGGTATTTTAAGCTTGCTGTTTACAGACACTTTCAGTTCTTCTAAGTTCGGAGCTTGCTGTAAAGTGAAGTCGCAAATCAAATCTTCGTGCATAGTAACCTTTGTAAGCCTTGAAAACGGCAATCCTACAAAATAGATTTCATTCGGTACACCGTCCGTATAGTCTGCACCAAAATTGGGAAAATATATTTCTTGCCAGTCTGTCGGAATTGTGATATTACCTGTATGAGGAAAAAGTAATTGTCTTGATTTGAGGTCTGCTGTACCATTTGCAGGAAGCCAAGGTTTAAATTTTACTGTATATTCCTTTTCTTCTGTGGCTATCGGGTACAAATGATATCCTAAATTGTTATAGTCTTTACAACCATCACCCCAATCCACCAACCCACTTGTGCAATTTAAATACAATGTTCGCCCTGCATTTGTAGGATTTGCGGGAATTTTGATTTTTACCGTACAGTAGCTCATAGGGTCATCACCCTCTCCGATACCTTGAGCGAAAATGCTTCCCACCGCCTGGAATTTCGCTACTGAGCCGTTCACACCTTTGACTTTTACCGAAAAAACGTGGTTTCCCTCAGCAACATTATCTAATGGTAAATGCAATGGGATAATTTGCTTGCCTGCGGAAACGTCCGTTTGTGGTGCTGTGGCTTGGGCAGTATCATCAAGGTAATATTTCACTTCTGCTGTTCCTGAACTTGAAATATTCGCCAAGATGTTTCCCCAGAACAGCGTATTTTGTGCCTTCGCAAGCGTGAAAGCAATTCGGATTACTTCTTTTTCCGCATTTGCGATAAGTGTTTTCTCGTTGTTATTCTTGTAGGTTGCAATTTCTGCCTTCATTTCCGCAATTTCTGTTTCTGCTTTTTCGGCTGTAGTTTTGGCTTTTTCTGCCGTTGTCTTTGCGACATTTGCAACCTTGTCTGTGCTAGTGGTGTCCGAAAGCGTTTCAGGAGT
>URWK01000228.1 GCA_900551505.1 uncultured Ruminococcus sp.
CCCCCCCCCCCCCCCCCCCCCCCCCCCCCCCCCCCCCCCCCCCCCCCCCCCCGGAAAAAGTTGCGGAGATACCTTGTTTATTATATGTGAAAAGTGGTGAGTGTATCGGTGTTTACAGGAATAGTAGAAGAAAAAGGCACAGTAAAACAATTGAAGCGAAGCGGTGTATCATTTTTGCTTACGATAGAGGCGGATAAAATATTTTCAGATTTAAAGCTTGGCGACAGTGTGGCAGTAAACGGAGTTTGCCTGACAGCAGACGAAATCTACGGAAAGACATTTACGTCTTATGTAATGGTCGAAACTGTTTCGAGGACTTCTCTCGGAAATCTGAAATCAGGTAAAAGTGTAAATCTTGAAAGAGCAATGCTTGCAGGTGGCAGGTTCGGCGGCCATATTGTTTCGGGCCATGTGGACGGCACGGGAATTATAAAAAGCATGAAGCATGAAGAAGATGCGGTGCGAATAAGAATTGCGACAAGTCCAGGCATTCTCAGATATGTTATAGAAAAAGGTTCGGTTACTCTTGACGGAATAAGCCTTACCGTAACAGATGTGACAGAAACGGAACTTGAAGTAAGCATTATTCCGCATACCGCAAAGAATACAACCTTGAGTGACAAAAAAGCGGGTGACATTGTAAATATAGAAAATGACATTATAGGGAAGTATGTAGACAAGCTTATGAATTTCAGTCAAAGCAGTTCACAGACAAAAAGCGGAATAACGCTTGACTTTCTGAGAGAAAACGGCTTTTAAGAAAAATTATAAGGAGGTAAAATAAAATGTTTGAATTTAACACTATAGAAGAAGCACTTGACGACCTTCGCAGAGGGAAATAATAGTTGTTACTGATGACCCCGACAGAGAAAATGAAGGGGATTTAATCTGTTCTGCAGAATCGGCAACACAGCAGAATGTTAATTTCATGGCAACATATGCCAAAGGCTTGATTTGTATGCCTATGAGTCACGATTATATTATAAAGCTTGGTTTGCACCAGATGGTTGAAAATAACACGGATAATCATTGTACAGCATTTACCGAATCTATCGACCACATTAGCACCACAACGGGAATTTCAGCCCTTGAACGTTCAATTACCGCTATGAAATGCGTAGATGACAATGTAAGACCGCAGGATTTCAGAAGACCGGGTCATATGTTCCCACTCGAAGCAAAGCGTGGAGGAGTTCTCGAAAGAAACGGTCATACGGAAGCTACCGTTGACCTTATGCGACTGGCGGGGCTTAAACAAGTCGGCTTGTGCTGTGAAATCATGAGAGAAGACGGAACTATGATGAGAAAGGCTGAGCTTATAGAATTTGCAAAAGAACATAAGCTTAAATTTATCACCATAAAAGAATTGCAGAAATACAGAAAACGTCATGATATGTTCATGAAAGAAGTTGCGGTTGCAAACTTGCCTACAAAGTACGGTGTATTCAGAATACACGGATTTGAAAACAGCATTACCGGCAAAGAACACGTTGCACTTACAATGGGAGATGTGGCAGACGGTAAACCGGTTCTTTGCAGAGTACATTCGGAATGTCTTACGGGAGATGTTTTCGGTTCATGTAAATGCGACTGCGGACAACAGCTTGACAGTGCGATGAAACAGATTGCTGAAGAAGGCAGAGGCGTGCTTGTGTATCTCAGACAAGAGGGCAGAGGTATAGGACTTCTCAACAAGATAAAGGCATATAAGCTTCAGGAACAAGGTCTGGACACAGTTGATGCAAATGTTGCACTTGGATTTGCACCGGATTTGAGAGATTACAGCAGTGGTTCACAGATACTTTTAACACTCGGAGTCTCAAAACTTAAACTTCTCACAAATAATCCGTCAAAAATTTCAGACCTTTCCGATTACGGAATAGAGATTATCGAAAGAGTTCCGATACAGATTGAGGCAAACGCCACAGATGAATTTTACTTAAAGACCAAACAACACAGAATGGGTCACATGGTAAATTACGATTAATAAAAATATCAGCAGAAAAGGAGAAAAAATTATGAAAACACTTGAAGGAAAACTTGTAGCGGAAGGTGCGAAAGTAGCTATCGTTGCATCGAGATTCAATGAATTTATTACATCAAAGCTTATAGGCGGAGCAGTTGACGGACTTAAACGTCACAATGTCGAAGATGATGACATTACACTTGCATGGGTTCCGGGAGCTTTTGAAATACCTGTAATCGCAAAGAAGCTTGCAGAAAGCGGAAAGTATGATGCGGTTATCTGTGTGGGTGCGGTTATCAGAGGTTCTACAAGCCACTATGATTACGTTTGTGCGGAAGTATCAAAGGGAATTGCTACAGTTTCCATGAATACAGGTGTACCGGTATTATTCGGCGTTCTTACAACTGACACAATTGAGCAGGCTATCGAGAGAGCAGGTACTAAGGCAGGTAACAAAGGTTACGACTGTGCATTGTCTGCAATTGAAATGATTAACCTCATTAAAAATATATGATTTTTTTGAGGTAAGTTCTTATAAATTTTTTCAGGGGGGGGGGGGGGGGGGGGGTGGGGGT
>URWK01000229.1 GCA_900551505.1 uncultured Ruminococcus sp.
ACTTAGCCAGAGGTTATTGCACCGGAAAGCTTCCTTAGCTGTAAGAAATCCTATTCCTCCAATAATAACACTTCCTATTATATACGGAAGTTTATTGCTTTCAAAACACATTCCGCCGATGAACATTATCGAACCTACTCCAAGAAATAAAGCTGCAACCATAGCTACGATAAAGCTTGCCAGTCCTGAAAAAATATATTTTCCCATATTATTATTTCTTACGATAGACTGAATACGCTCATAGTTCTTTATGAAAATGATGTGTTCTTCAATGTCGTCCCGGGGAATCTGCACCGGTATAACTATATTCTGAGAAATCAGCACATTTGTTTCCATAGCTTCGGGGGAATTTGCAACTATAACACTGTCATCACAAAAACCTATTTCACTACCGTGGTCATTGTTCTGAGGCAAATAACTGTTACTGAATCCGCAACAGGGACAATTATAGGAATACTTTGACAGTAAGCAACCGCATTTCATACATATTTCACCATTCACAACACTTCACCTCTGTTTCAAGCATTGTACAGAAAGAATTTATATAGACATGATTTCTTTTTCTTTATCTGCAACAATCTTGTCAACGTCCGCACAGAATTTGTCAGTAAGCTTCTGAACTTCTGTTTCGCTGTTCTTCATATCGTCTTCTGTAATTTCGGCGTTTTTCTTCATAGCCTTGAACTTATCCATAGCGTCACGTCTTGCATTTCTGATAGTAACCTTTGCTTCTTCGCCGTACTTCTTTATAGTTTTGCAAAGGTCTTTACGTCTTTCTTCTGTAAGCTGAGGGAAAACAAGTCTTATGCTGTTTCCGTCATTTGTAGGATTAATTCCGATATCTGAAGCATTGATAGCCTTTTCGATTGCGGTAAGAACTTTAGCAGTCTTTTCAAACGGCTGAATTACGAGAATTCTTGCCTCTGCAACTGAAATACTTGCCATCTGATTTATAGGAGTCGGAACGCCCCAGTATTCAGCAGAAACCTTGTCAAGAATGTTCGGGTTTGCTCTGCCTGCTCTGATTGAAGTAAATTCTCTTTCAAGGCTTGCGATAGTCTTCTGCATTTTTTCCTTTGTATTTTTAATCTGTTCTTTCATGTTTTTACACCTCTGATTTATTTGATATATGTTTGAATTTTACTTTACAATAGTACCTACTTTTTTACCCATAACCGCATCATAAATATTGTCGGGTCTGCCAAGGTTGAATACAAGAATCGGAATATCATTGTCACGGCATACTGTAGCGGCTGTTCCGTCCATTACGCCAAGTCCCTTTGAAAGAACTTCTGTAAGTGAAAGTTCATCATATTTAACGGCATCGTCAAATTTGTTAGGGTCTTTGTCATAAACACCGTCAACCATTGTCGCCTTAAAGAGAACATCTGCTTCAATTTCCGCTGCTCTGAGGGCTGCTGCCGTATCCGTTGAGAAATATGGGTTTCCCGTGCCACAACCGAATATAACAATTCTCCCTTTTTCAAGATGTCTTACCGCTCTGTTTCTTATGTAAGGTTCTGCAACTTGTGGCATAGAAATGGCAGTCTGAACTCTTACGTCAACATCAAGTGATTCGAGAACATCTGCAACGGCAAGAGCATTCATTGCAGTCGCAAGCATACCTATATGGTCGGCTCTTGTTCTGTCCATGCCACCGCTTGCACGACCTCTCCAGAAGTTTCCTCCGCCTACAACAATACCGATTTGAACGCCTGTTCCGGCACATTTCTTTATACTTTTGCAGATTTCGGTAATGACATTGTAGTCAAGACCTGTTTTTTTATCTCCTGCGAGAGCTTCGCCACTGAGTTTCAATAATATACGGTTATATTTTCTTTCCATTCCGAAAATACCTCCTGATTTTTTTGCAATGCTTTTCTGATTTATATTTTACACTAAATTTCTTATAATGTAAAGTATAATTTTTTTAATCTGCTAAAAAAACAGGGCATAAGGTTAAACCCCTTACGCCCATATTAAAAATTTTTACGAAATTTTAATTACTGCTTGTTCATGTTAGCCATGCTTGCTACTTCGTCAGCAAAGTTATCTTCTTTCTTCTGGATACCTTCGCCTCTTTCGTAACGGATATAGTCAACAACCTTGATTTCACCGCCGAGCTTCTTAGCTACGCTGTCAACATACTTCTTAACTGTGAATTCGCCGTCCTTAACGTATTCCTGTTCGAGAAGGCAGTTTTCTGAATAGTACTTGCCAACCTTACCTTCAGCAATCTTAACCTTAACCTGTTCAGGCTTGCTTGCCATCTTAGGGTCTTCAGCCATCTGAGCGAGGATAATGGTCTTTTCGTTTTCGATTACGTCAGCCGGTACAGCTTCCTTGTTGAGATAAGGAGCATTGAGAGCAGCAACCTGAAGTGCTACGTTCTTACCGCATTCGAGGAGTTCGGCAGAAGCAGGAAGAATAGATTCAAGCTAAACCATAACACCAATCAGTCCGACACCCTCTACATAAGGAACAAGAAAACCATCAACACTAACCAAACCC
>URWK01000230.1 GCA_900551505.1 uncultured Ruminococcus sp.
GACAATCAATTATGGAATCCACGGAATATTGATATTTACGCAGTGAAAATTTATTTACGGTTTCGTCCATAGCTGACGGATTAGCCTTTGATTTCATATGTTGTTCGGTTATCCTGGTAACATTATCGTCATTATCGAAATAAACGGTTAATTCAGAAAGCCACTGTGAAACTGCATTCTGATATCTGAAAGCTTCTTTTATATTCATAGAATCCTGCTCCTTTGCTTTTTATGTATTTATGTTTATGTATGTTATAAGAAATATTAAAAACATGAAACAATGTTCAAAGTTTTTATAAAATATTCTCTTTATTGTTCAATGTAATCTACGCTACATTTACTACAAACGGATGTAACACGCACCCTCTATCCCATTTTATTGGGACTACTTTTACACTTTATTTATTTCAAATGAATAATTTGTACAGCTTGTATAGCTTTCTTCGGTTGTAATAACTGCTACACCTGTTTTTACTTTGTACATCATTATTCAAAATAAAATGTTTTCAGACCTTTGATAATGCCTATTTATAATATATCATATTCAATATGGAGTTAACACGTTTTTGAATATTTTTAATATTATTTTATTCTATATTTCTGATGTAAAAACCATCTCATTTATTTACACCTTATGAGAATGATTATAGCAGAATTATGTACCAATGTCAACTGTTCAGTACAAAACGGGGTAAAAATTTAAAAACGGGGTTGACTTTTTAAATTCATTGTGTTATCATATTAGCATACTAAAGTAAAGTATACTGAATAAAGTAACTTTTTAAAAAGGAGATTTGAATGATATGGGAAAATGGAGAGAAAACCTTATAAAGATAACCCCCTATGTTGCAGGTGAACAATCGAAAGACAAAGATATTGTGAAGCTTAATGCAAATGAAAATCCTTACCCGCCTGCACCCGAAACAGAAAAGATTTTAAAGGCCTATCAGTCAGGAACATTGAGAAAATACCCTGATGCAGATGCCACACCGCTTAAAGAAGCTCTTGCGGAACACTTTAAGCTCAAGCCTGAAAATTTCTTTATCGGCAATGGCTCGGATGATGTGCTTGCACTGTCGTTTATGGCATTCTTTAATTCCGAAAAACCGATTTTGTATCCTGATATTACATATTCGTTTTATCCCGTGTGGTGCTCCCTCTTTAAGATAAAATATGAAAACATTCCGCTCAGACCTGATTTTTCAATTGACGTTTCCGACTATGCAAGGGAGAACGGCGGTATAGTTATACCTAACCCGAATGCCCCTACAAGTATCGGGCTTGCAGAAACTCAGATAAGAAAATTACTTGACAGCAATCAGGACAGCGTTGTAATTATAGATGAAGCTTATGTTGACTTCGGCGGAGAAAGCGTTGTTAAACTTATCTCGGAATATGAAAATCTGCTTGTTGTACAGACTTTCTCAAAATCACGTTCACTTGCAGGCGAAAGAATAGGTTATGCTATCGGAAATCCTGAACTTATCGCAGCACTTGATGCAGTGAAGAACTCCTACAATTCATATACGGTTGACAGTCTCGCAATCTCTCTCGGCGTAGCTTCCGTAAAAGATGAAGAATATTTCAGGGAAACCATTAATAAAATTATCGGCACAAGGGAAAGACTTTCAGCAGAATTAAAGAAACTCGGATTTGAAGTTATGCCGAGCCAGACCAACTTCCTGTTCGTCACACACAAATCAGAATTCGCAAAGGAAATCTTTGAGTATCTTAAAACAAGAAAAGTTTTTATAAGATACTTCGCACTCCCGAAAATAGATAATTACCTCAGAATAACAGTCGGCACAGACAGGGAAACCGATATACTTCTTACCGAAATCCGCAGGTTCTTCGATGAAAAACAAGCATAAAGCCATATTCTGCATGGTGTTTTCGGCATTCAGCTTCGCACTGATGAATACGTTCGTAAGGCTTTCGGGAGACCTTCCATCTATTCAGAAAAGCTTTTTCAGAAACTTCGTAGCCGTTATATTTGCATTTGTAATTCTGAAAAAAGAGAAAACACCACTTAAATGTAAACCGGAGAATCTGAAATTTCTGCTTATACGTTCCATTGCCGGAACTCTCGGAATACTTGGAAATTTTTACGCAGTTGACCATCTGGTTCTGTCGGACGCTTCTATTCTCAATAAGATGTCACCGTTTTTCGCAATACTGTTTTCGTATCTGTTTCTTAAAGAGAAACTTAAACCGTATCAGATTATTGCGGTAATAGTGGCGTTTCTGGGAAGCCTGCTCATAATCAAGCCGTCTTTCCTGAATGTTTCGTTTATACCTGCTCTTGCTGGATTTTTAGGGGGGCTGGGAGCAGGAATTGCATATACAGCCGTAAGATACCTCGGACAGCACGGAGAAAAAGGAACATTTATAGTATTTTTCTTTTCTGCATTTTCATGTGTGGTAACATTACCGTATTTAATTTTCGCATATCATCC
>URWK01000231.1 GCA_900551505.1 uncultured Ruminococcus sp.
AGCAGCAGATTGAAGCTCGGCTGAAGACAGAAGCTGATGATATGCTATTGCCTGATGCAGAGATACCGTTGTCTAATGACGCGGCAAAAATATTAAAAATGTGTATTTTAGAAGCACGTGGAATGAAAAGTAACATCGCTGACACAGAACATGTTTTGTTGGCAATCTTAAGAGAGAAAAACAATATGGCAGCTTCCGTACTTGAATCAAATAATGTAAATTACGTGAAAGTATTGGAACAAGCTACATTGCAACCGGATATTAATTCCGGTATGGGTTTTACTGAAGACGATGATGACGAAGAAGATTATGATGATGACGATGAGGATTATGAAGACGATGACGATGATGACGAACCGGAACAGAAATCATTGTTTGTGCCGATTCTCACAGCAGTTACAATTGTAGTAATCATTGTTGCGGTATTCTTTATAGCGTCACTTATCAAGGATACTTTCGGAAGCGGCAACGGAATACGTTCGGAATTCCAGATGCCGAACCTCGTAGGTATGGACTATAACGATGCCAAGACGGTTTACCCTGACATTGACATAAAGGTTGCGTCAAAGGAAAATACGGAATATGCAGTTGACACCATCTTTGACCAGGACATTGAAGTCGGTGAGCCTGTTAAGAAGGGTGTAACGGTCAAAGTAAAAGTAAGCCTTGGACTGAAAAAAGTTAAAGTCCCCGATGTAACGAACTTTGACTATACAGCGGCAACGGCTTCGCTTGAGCAGGACGGGCTTAAATACGAAATCAAGCGACAAGCCGATGAAAACGTTCAGAAAGACTATGTAATCAAGACAGAGCCGGAAGCTTTCACAGAAGTAGACCCGGGTTCAACAATTGTCGTATACGTCAGTGACGGAGATGTTCCGGTTGAAATCAAGATGCCGAAATTTATTGGTAAGGACATTGACACAGCTAAGGAACTTTGTATTTACAACCAGCTTTCATACAAGATTCAGGAAGAAAATTCAACAGAACCTGCCGGAACAGTTATCGGACAGAGTTATCTTGAAGGCGAAATCGTTCCTTCAAAGACAGAAATCACTCTTACGGTAAGTAACGGTATTCCGCCGAAACAGCAGGTTACAATCAACTTCAATATTCCTGCAAATGCTCAGGGACGTTTCAGATTTGCACTTTACTATCAGGGCGAAGTAATCGGCGAAAAGTCAGATGTAAATGTAGGTTACACAGGTACGGTTTCAGTTACTGTTGAAGGCAACGGAACTCAGGAAGTAATCGCAGAACTTACAAACCTTTCAACAGGTATGGCAACAACCATAGGCACATATAAGGTATATTTCGACCAGAATACCTATGACGAAATGTCAATGAATATGGACGAAAAAATCAATGATGCATTTATGGCAATCGGCGGTATTGCAACACAACCTCCGGCAACAGAAGCCACAACTACCACAGAACCGGTTTACACAGAAGAAACAACAGAGCCTTACGACGAAACAACAGCTCCTGAAGAAACAACAGCTACAGAAGAAACTTATTGATGAGGTAAAATAAACATGATGGGAAATTCTGAAAATTTAAACGGAATTATCATCAAGGCCGTAGGGGGACTCTATACAGTGGAGTCCCCTTGTGGCTTAACAGAGTGCAAAGCAAGAGGAATTTTCAGAAAAAAGGGAATTACTCCGCTTGTTGGTGATAATGTAATTGTTTCAGCCGAACAGAAAGTTATTGAGCAGGTATTGCCGAGAAAAAACAGCCTTATAAGACCACCGCTTGCGAACCTTGACCAACTGGTTTTTGTAATTTCAATGCGTAGTCCTTCACCGAATCTGACATTGCTTGACAAATTCATAGCGGTTTGCGAGTATAAAAATATTATTCCATTGATAGCCTTAACGAAAGTAGACCTTGACAGTTACGAGAAAATTTATGACATATATTCGGGCATAGGAATAAAAGTTATAGTAATTGACTACACAAGAGAAAATCCCGTTGAGGAAATCGCAAGAGAACTATATGATAAGATAAGTGCTTTCACAGGAAATACGGGCGTTGGGAAATCAACTTTACTAAATGCGATTGATGATACTTTGAATATCGCAACGGGCGAAATAAGCAGGAAACTTGGGAGAGGTCGCCATACCACCAGACACGCTCAGCTTTATAAACTCAAATACGGCGGATATATTGCGGACACTCCGGGCTTTTCAACCTTTGAAACAAATCAGTATGACATTATAAAGAAAGATGAATTAAGCGACTGTTTCAGAGAATTCGCAGAGTATAAGGACAATTGCAGATTCAGGGACTGTTCACACACGAAAGAAAAAGGTTGTGCGGTTATCGAAGCAGTAGAGAACGGAGAAATTTCAAGGTCACGTCACACAAGTTACTGTGAAATGTACGAGGAAGCGAAACAGATTAAGGATTGGGAGGACTGACATTTGAAAATCTGGATACTTTCAGG
>URWK01000232.1 GCA_900551505.1 uncultured Ruminococcus sp.
GCCCTTCGGGCGGTCGCCGCCTCCTCTGAATATTATTAAAGTATGCTCATCTGACCTTCATCAACATTCATCTTGTAAGTTCCGCCGACTGCCGGCAATGTCGCTACTTTGAATTTTTTGGTTTTTTCATCAGTAACGAACATATCTTTTAGCGTGGCACTGCCTTTAAGTTTCATAACCTGCACACCCGTTGAAATGCGTGATACCGTTTCCGCAAGCAGTTCCGTACTGAAAGAAACCGCTTTGCCGTTTGAGGAAACCGCTGTAAGTTCACAGTCTTCCGCTATGAACATCATCTTCACAAGCCCCGATTTTCCGCTGTAAGCCCCTGTAAGCTTTCTTCTGTTGGTCTTGGTTTCGTAAGCATTAAGCGGAATTTTCGCTATTTTTCCGTTTTCGTAAGCAAAAATCATAAAGCCCGAATAATCCTTTGTGATAATCATTGAAGCAATATTTTCGTCTTTGTCGAAACCGAGCTTTGACGGAATAAATTCGCCCATAAGGCTTGCTTTCATGTCATCAAAGGCACTTAACTTAGCCTTATATACCTGTTGCATATCAGTGAAGAACAGCAATTCACAATGATTTGAGGAATCTGCCTGCACAATAATCCTATCGCCGTCTTTAAGCTTCTGTTCTCCTCCCATACGCAATGAAAGCGGTGTAATTTTCTTGAAGTAACCGCTTTCGGTCAGGAAAAGTTTTACTGCATAATCCGGCACTTCTTCGATAAGTGAAATTTCTTCATCTTCCGCAACATCCGCAAAAGTGGTTTTTCTGTCTTTTCCGTACTTTCTCGAAACTGCTTTAAGTTCACTCGCAATTATCTTTTTAATTTTCTGAGGATTATTTATAATATCCTGCATTTCCGCAATGTCTTTTTCAAGCTGTTCTATTTCCTGAATACGATTTACAATATAATCCTTGTTGAGATGACGCAACTTTATTTCCGCAACATATTCAGCCTGCTTCTCGTCAATACCGAATATTCTCATAAGTTCCGGCACAACTTCATCATCATTTTTTGTTTCTCTGACAGTCTTAACGGCTTTGTCTATGTCCATAAGAATTTTTTTCATTCCTGAGAGCAGATGTAATTTTTCCTGTTTCTTGTCCAGTTCGTAAACCGTACGGCGTTTTATGCAGTTTTCCCTGAAGTTTATCCACTCATTCAATATCTCTGCTATCCCCATAACTTTCGGAGTTCCGTTTATCAGAATATTGAAATTGCATGAATATGTGTCCTGCAACGGTGTAAGACGGAAAAGCTTCTTCATAAGCATATCGGGGTTAGTGCCTCTTTTAAGGTCTATCGCAAGCTTTAAACCGCTTAAATCCGTTTCATCTCTTATATAGGAAATTTCACGGATTTTATTCTGCTTAATCAGTTCGACAAGTTTGTCCATTATCGCCTCTACTGTTGTTGTATATGGAATTTCCGTTACTTCTATGCAGTTAGCGGACTTGTCGTAAGTATATTTTGCCCTGATTTTTATGCTTCCTCTGCCCGTTTCATAAATCTTTCTAAGCTCTTTTTCATCTTTTATTATATATGCTCCGCCCGGAAAGTCCGGTGCTTTAAGTGTTGTCATAATATCGTGGCAAGGATTTTTCATAAGTTCTATGCAGGTTTCACACACTTCCGAAAGGTTAAACGGACAAACCGCACTTGCCATGGAAACCGCTATTCCCACATTCGCATTTACAAGTATACTCGGAAAAGTCGCCGGCAAAAGAGAGGGTTCTGTAAGCGTATTATCATAATTCGGCACAAAGTCAACTGTATTTTTGTCTATATCTCTGAAAAGTTCATTACAGATTGCATCAAGTTTTACTTCCGTATAACGTGAAGCCGCATAAGCCATATCCCTTGAATATGATTTGCCGAAATTCCCTTTTGAGTCTACATAAGGGTGCAACAATGTTTCATTACCTCTCGAAAGTCTTACCATTGTTTCATATATTGCCGCATCTCCGTGCGGATTTAACTTCATAGTCTGCCCCACAACATTTGCGGATTTCGTTCTCTGACCGCTTAAAAGTCCCATTTTGTACATTGTATAAAGCAACTTTCTGTGAGATGGCTTGAAGCCGTCAATCTCCGGCAATGCTCTTGAAATTATAACGCTCATCGCATACGGCATATAATTCTTTTCAAGGGTTTCCGTTATTTTTTCCTCCGCTACAATTCCTGCTCCCTCTATATATGCTGAATTGCTGTTAGTTTTCTTTGGTTTTTCTCTCTTCAACTATATTTCTCCTTTCTCTTATCCTGCTCTTTCTCAATTAAATAAAAAGGTATTCGCTTCGCTCATGCTATTTTAGTGTGCGGATTTTTACTTGCGGAGCAAGTAAAAAAAAAACACCAACCACGCGGGGGGCCCGCCCCCCCCCCGGCCGACGGCGCCCGGGAGACGGGGGCCAGGGGCCGCCCGCGACGCGCG
>URWK01000233.1 GCA_900551505.1 uncultured Ruminococcus sp.
GCCCCCCACACTATTTAAATCAAAAATCTATACTGCAATAATCCTTAAAGAATGTACCTACATCTTTCACCTTTTCATCATCAAGGTGCATATAAATCGGATTGCAGAGCCTTGAAGCTCCGTCATCAAATGAAAGGTACTGTTCAAAATCCCTGCTCAACTGGTAATCCTGCGGGAACTGGTTTGAAACCCAGCCGGGGTCTACCGAATACATATAAATTCTGTCCCTCTCATAGTCCATCGCAAGCGAATGTGTCATCATATTCAAGGACGCTTTCGCCATATTCGTATGAACATGACGTGCAAGTTTTACTTTCTTATTGAAACGACCTTCAACCGAGGAAACATTTATTACAAACCTGTTGCGTTCAGTCCCCTTTTTCATGAGACCTTTAAGCCTCGTGGTAAGCATAAACGGAGCGGTAACATTGATTAACTGTACTTCAAGCATTTCCTGCGGTGTGATTTCTTCGGGTTTTGCAACCCATGAATTATAATTCCCCGTTTCCTCGTATTTCTCAGGCAACTGTACATATCGTTCAATCTGGAAATTACCGTTTTCAACACTTACTGCGGCAGGAAGGTTTGCGGAAGAACCAAGCTTTAATTTCTCCTCATGTTCGGCAAGCTCAATATAATACTGTCTGGATTTTCTGACAGTCTGTGCGGAATTGTTTATCAGAATGTCAAGACCATCCGGGCATAATTCTTCAATAAGGCTTATCAATGCAGGTATCCTGTCTATTCTCATAAGGTCAAATCCGATTATATGAAGTCTGTCCCTGAAATTTTCATAATCCTGCTCCTCTGAATATCTTTTAATCGCATCGCATGGAAAACGTGTTATTCCGATAACTGTTGCACCGTCACGGAGTAATCTCAGAGCAGTTGCATAACCGATTTTTATTCTTGCACCTGTGACAAGTGCGGTATATCCCGTAAGATTTCTGTGAATGTTTCTCTTTTTCTCATTCATCTTTTTGCAACTCTCACATATTCCGTAAGCTTCCATAACTCTTTCCCTGCATATCAGACATTTTCGTAATTTCATTTTTCCCTCCGTTATCTATTGACATTCATATATTTTTGGACTATAATTATTAAGTCGGTAGTCTTATTTAAAATACCCTCCTGCTAAGAGGGAGTAATAAATCTTTGAATTTATCCGGCTGAATGGGGTTAGCTTAAATGGCAAAGCGTCGCACCTTCACTGCGGAGATGGAACGTTCAAATCTTCCACCCGTTCATATTCCCCGACCCTTGAAATAATCAGGGGTCGGTTTTTTGTTGTAACATAAAACATTAAATCAGCGGTTTTTGTCGTATTCCTCATGAAGTATGTGAGTTGGAACAGAGAGTACACGGGTTGAAACCCTAAAATATTTATCTCTGTACTGCTTGGGTGTCATTCCCGAATATTTGTGAAAAGCTTTCGTAAAATGACTTTGTGACGAAAACGAAAGGTATTCCGCAATTTCCGCATAGGAATAATCCGAAAATTTCAGCATATTTTCAGCAGTTTCAAGCTTCTTTAGTCTTATGTACTCCCCTATTGAAAAACCTGTTTCGTTCTTAAAAATTCTGTTTAAATAGTTCTTGCTGAACCCGACATATCCGGCGACTTCTTCAATAGTTATGTAGCTGTGAAGATTGTTATATATGTAGTCAATGGCAATTGTCACCGGCTTTGAGCAGGAACGTTCCTGACTGGTCTTTTTCACAAGCTTTTTCATTCTGCCAGTATAGTCAAGCGTTGCTGTCATCATAAGCTCCGAAAGCTGTATTTCCGTAATGCATTTGTCAGCCTTTCTTATATAGAAGTCGCTGAGATTATAAGCCTGCTCATGTTCCATTCCGCCCTCTATACACGAACGGGTTATTATCGCAATTATCACTACAAAATGATATTGCAGATTACGCAAAGGATTTTCAGATAATACACCTACACCCTCGCCTTTTCCGGCGGGGTTTTTTTCGAGAAATTCTCTTGCATATTCTTCATTACCTGATTTGACAGCTTCATAAAATTCAAGTTCCTTTTCATACGGCTTATGGAAACTGTTATTTTCACGGCTCACAAACTCCAGTTTATTCCATTCTGCTTTAATATCCATTCTCCGACACCTCCGTCACAAATGATTGTATAATAATATTTTATATTTATATTTTCTTTATGTCAACCTGTAGTTTCGTATCATGTAAACAAAGATGTATTGTAAATTCTACTTTTCGGTGTTATAATAATTTTCTGAAAGCAGATTTGCTATAAGAGGTCGGATTTCCGAAAAAGAAATTAAGTAATGCAAGCAAGGAAAACTTACCACTTAGGAGTGCCGGGCTTCCCGAGGACAAATTAATTAACGCAAGCAAGGAAGCTTACTGCTCAGGGGGGTTGGGGGGGGGGGGAGGCGGGGGGCGGGGGCCGGGCGCCCCG
>URWK01000234.1 GCA_900551505.1 uncultured Ruminococcus sp.
CCCCCCCCCCCCACCCCCCCACCTATTACAATCCCCCCCCAACCCCGCCCCCCCCCCCCCCCCCCCCCCCCGCCCCCAAAAAAAAAAAATTTTTTTTTTCCCCCCCCCCCCCCTATAATCTACAGTATCTGAAAAGTAAATTACTTTTTAAGTTTCAATGCTTCCTTGGTCTTTGCAACAATGTTTTCTGCACTGAGTCCAAATTCCTTGAGAAGTTCAACCGCCGGACCTGAATGGCCGAATTCGTCATTTACCCCAATCTTGACTACCGGAACAGGACAACATTCTGTAACCGCTTCCGCTACTGCCGAGCCAAGACCACCTATAATGCTGTGTTCTTCTGCTGTGACAATAAGACCTGTTTCCTCTGCACACTTGCAGATAAGTTCCTTGTCAAGAGGCTTGATTGTGTGGATATTAACTATTCTTGCGGAAATTCCTTCTGCTTCAAGCTGTTTGCCTGCCTGAATAGCTTCATTTACCATAAGACCTGTTGCAACGATTGTTACGTCCTTGCCGTCTTTAAGCACAATGCCTTTGCCCATTTCAAATTTATAAGTCTTTTCATCATTGAATACAGGTACTGCAAGTCTTCCGAAACGCATATACACAGGGCCTACATAGTCAAGTGCCGCCTTTACTGCGGCTCTTGCTTCAACGTCATCGGCAGGATTTATAATAGTCATTCCCGGAATAGTTCTCATCAATGCAATATCTTCATTACACTGGTGAGTTGCACCGTCTTCACCTACTGAAATTCCGGCATGAGTAGCACCGATTTTTACATTGAGGTGCGGATAACCGATTGAATTTCTTACGATTTCAAAGGCTCTGCCTGCTGCGAACATAGCGAAAGTGCTTGCGAACGGAATTTTACCCGTTGTCGAAAGACCTGCCGCTACACCCATCATATTCGCTTCCGCAATACCACAGTCAAAAAATCTTTCAGGATACTTTTTCTTGAACATTCCCGTCTTTGTAGCTGCTGCAAGGTCTGCATCAAGTACTACAAGATTTTCATATTCTTCCGCAAGTTCACAAAGTGCTGTACCGTAACTTTCTCTTGTCGCCTTTTTAATTACTTCTGACATAATCTTTTAACCCTCCAGACTCTTTAACTGTGCTTCCAGTTCGCTCATAGCCTGCTCATACTGTTCCCTGTTAGGAGCTGAACCGTGCCATGAAACTTGATTTTCCATAAATGAAACGCCCTTACCCTTGACACTTTTCTGAATAATGGCTACAGGCTTACCGGAAATCTTCTCAGCTTCATCAAAAGCCCTTTCGATTTCGTCAAAGTCATGTGCATTTATAACTATTACGTGCCAGCCGAAAGCTTCAAATTTCTTGTCTATCGGTTCAGGTGAACATACTTCTGTAATCTTTCCGTCTATCTGAAGTCCGTTATTGTCAACTATTGCAACAAGGTTATCAAGTTTGTAGTGACTTGCAAACATAGCAGCTTCCCAAACCTGACCTTCTTCAATTTCTCCGTCACCGAGTATCGCATAAACTTTATAGTCTTTGGAACTGATTTTTCCGCTGAGAGCCATTCCGCAAGCTACCGAAATACCTTGACCGAGTGAACCGCTTGACATATCAACGCCCGGAATATGAATACAAGGGTGTCCCTGAAGCATTGAACCGATATGACGTAAACTTTTCAGTTCATCTTTATCAAAAAATCCTCTCTCTGCAAGCACTGAATAAAGTGCAGGAGCACAATGCCCCTTTGAAAGAACAAGTCTGTCCCTGTCTTCCATTTCGGGATTTTTCGGGTCTACGTTAAGTTTTGCAAAATAGAGATATGTCACAAGGTCTGCAATTGAGAGAGAACCGCCCGGGTGTCCCGACTTCGCATTATATGTTCCCTCAATAACGCCCATTCTTACCTTGCAGGCTGTAGCCTGCAACTGTTTTTTAATAGTTGCGTCCATGTGTTTTTCCGTTACTGAAAGTTTCAGTAACGTTTCACCTCGCTTTCTGGAAATTTAGAGTGATTTTACATACTTATCCAACTGATGTGTAAACTTTATATTAAACAACAAAGTTTGCTTCTTTCTTCAACGTGTTCGGTTTCATATTTCTGAATACTACTGCCGTTTGTGCGACACTCCAAAAGCGTAAATTCGGTGTCATCATCACCTACAATATCAACATAGACTTTCAAAAGTGGTCTTATGTTGATTAATACAATCCGGCTTGATTATCGCCTGTTCTGATTCCGTTACACTCAAAACCTTTTTGATTATATCATCTTTTATACAAAATATCAACAGATTTTTTTGAACTAATTTCAGTTGTGGCTTTTACAGCTTCTCCGCAAAGGGGTCGGGGGGGGGGGCAAAAAAAACAAAGAAAAATATTTAGGAAAACCAAAAAATAAAAAAAAAAAAAATAAAATAAATAAATAATAAAATTAATAATAAAAA
>URWK01000235.1 GCA_900551505.1 uncultured Ruminococcus sp.
CGGTCTATGAACTTTGTAAAAGACGGTGCATTCATAGCGATAAGAATTGTCGGTTCGGTAATCAGCGGAGAACCTATTGGTTCATCGGAGATACAGACAGAGCAATTGGCTGTACCTCCACGCATTTCAGGACCATAAGAGGGAAGCCAGGAAACATTTTTCCCGTCAATCATTCCGCAATAAGCAAGGACTTTACCGGCAAAAAGTATTCCCTGCCCGCCAAATCCTGCAAGCAAGATTTCTGTATTCATTATTCTTCCTCCTTAATATCTTTGTAAACTCCAAGAGGATAATACGGAATACATTCTTTTCTTATTCTCTCCATAGCTTCAAGCGGTGTCATTCCCCAGTTTGTAGGGCAGGTGGAAAGTACCTCTACAATAGACAATCCGAGTTTTTGTTTCTGATATTCAAAGGCTTTGCGGATAGCACGTTTTGCATCATTGATATGAGGAATGCTGTCGGCGGAAACTCTCTGTGCAAGTGCCACGCCGTCAAGGGTTGCAAGCATTTCGCACATCCTTATTGGGTAGCCCTGAATTTTAACATTTCTGCCGTAAGGTGTAGTTTGTGTAACTTGTTCAGGAATAGTTGTAGGAGCCATCTGACCGCCTGTCATTCCGTAAGTTGTGTTGTTTATAAAGATAATAGTTATATTTTCGCCTCTTGTAGACGCATGAACGGTTTCCGCAGTACCGATTGCCGCAAGGTCGCCGTCCCCCTGATAAGTGAATACGAATTTATCGGGGTTAGCTCTTTTTACACCTGTTGCAACAGCCGGAGCTCTGCCATGAGGTGCTTCAATCATATCACAGCCAAAGTAGTCGTAAGCAGTTACGGAACAGCCCACAGGACAAATTCCGACAGTGTCACCTTCAATGTTCATTTCGTCCATTACTTCACAGATAAGGCGGTGTATTATTCCGTGTGTACAACCGGGGCAGTAATGCATCGGTACATCGAGAAGTGAATGAGGTCTTTCAAATACAGGTATATCCATCAGTCTGCACTCCTTTCAGAAAGCCTGATTATTTCAGTCAAGATTTCTTCGGGTGTAGGAATAATTCCGCCTGTACGTCCGAAGAAGGAAACAGGTCTTGAACATCTGACAGCAAGCTTTATATCATCTACCATCTGACCCATATTCATTTCAGTACAAAGAATTTGTGTGACATTACTTTTTTCGCCTATAAGGTTATTCATTTCTTCAGATGGGAACGGATAAAGAGTTATGGGGCGGAAAAGACCTGCCTTTATGCCTTTTTTTCTTGCTGAATTTACAGCAGATTTAGCAATTCTTGCAGTCGCACCGTATGCCACAACTGCAATATCAGCGTCTTCAAGCAGGTAATTTTCAAATCTGGTTTCATTGCTTTCAACAACCTTGTAGCGTTCAAAACGTTCGAGATTACTCTTATAAAGTTCTTCAGGCTGTAACATAAGTGAATTGATAATGTTATGTTTACGTTTTCCGCCATGACCGTTTGTAGCCCAGGGCTTTTCTATCGGAACATATTCTTTTTCCGAGAATGCCACAGGTTCCATCAGCTGACCGAGTAAACCGTCCGCAAGTATCATAGCCGGCATTCTGTACTTTTCGGCTGTATCAAATGCAATTGAAACATAATCAGCCATTTCCTGAACGGAGTCAGGGGAATACACCAGTATTCTGAAATCTCCGTGTCCCATAGCCTTAGTTGCCTGCCAGTAATCAGATTGCGAAGGCTGTATTCCTCCAAGTCCCGGACCTCCTCGCTGAACATTCACTATAAGACAAGGAAGGTCACTTGCAGCTATATATGAAATGCCTTCTGATTTAAGGCTTATTCCGGGGGAAGACGATGAAGTCATAGCTCTTACTCCGGAAGCCGCCGCTCCAAGCACCATATTTATTGCGGCAATTTCTGATTCGGCTTGCAGGAAAACTCCGCCGACCTTACACATTCTTTTAGCCATATATGCTGAAATTTCGGTTTGTGGGGTAATAGGGTAGCCGAAAAAACATTTACAGCCACAGCGGATAGCACTTTCCGCAAGTGCTTCGTTTCCTTTCATTAAGTTCTTTTCCAAATTTCTGACACCTTCTTAATCTTTTATTTCTCTTTTAAGAGTTATGACGCAGTCAGGGCAAATAGTTACACAGCGTTTGCAGGCTATACATTCTCCGGGAGCGATACATTCCGCAGTCAGATAACCTTTACTGTTTCTGTTGTCTTTCTGTAGCTGTAATATTTTTTTGGGACATACAGCTACGCACAGTCCGCAACCCTTACATCTTTCATTGTTTAAAATTACTTTCATCATTGCTTTAATCCTCTTTATTAAAATGGTACGCTGAAAGCGTTACCATGGTTTCCGTACATATATCTTTACAGGCATCAGTTTTTTATCTGTAAGTTTTTCCGTTTCTGAAAATATCTCATC
>URWK01000236.1 GCA_900551505.1 uncultured Ruminococcus sp.
TTATCTTTTTTTCTTTTTTTCTTTTATCACTTCCTTTTTTTTTTTTTTTTTTTGTTTGGGGGGGGGGGGGGGGGGGGCCCCCCCCCCCCCCCCCCCCCCCCCCCCCCCCCCCCCCCCACCCTTCCCGAATCCTTTAACTCAATTATTTTTATTATGTTGGATTTCCAACAGATTTATTTTTAATATTGTAATATACTAAGTTCAGAAAGTCAAGGACAAATAAAAAATTAAAAATATTACTCAAGGAGATTATGTGATATGATAAGAAAAATTATAGAAATCAATGAAGAGCTTTGCAATGGTTGCGGAGCTTGTGCCAAGGCGTGTCATGAAGGTGCTATCGGAATGGTCGGCGGAAAGGCAAAATTGCTCAGAGATGATTATTGTGACGGGCTTGGCGACTGTCTCCCGTCCTGTCCCACAAATGCTATACAGTTTGTCGAACGTGAAGCAATGGCTTACGATGAGCAAGCGGTATTACAAAACAAGAAAAACAAAGAAAAGGTTCTTCCGTGTGGTTGTCCGGGTATGCAGTCAAAAAAGATTGTGCATAATAACACAGATGCTTCCGATGTGAAAGTAATGTCACAACTTTCTCAGTGGCCTGTACAAATCAGACTTGTTCCGGTGAATGCTCCATACTTCAACAATACAAGTCTTCTGGTGGCTGCTGACTGTACAGCATACGCTTACGGCAATTTCCACAATGATTTTATTAAAGGAAAAACTGTAATTGTAGGTTGCCCGAAATTTGACAGCGTTGATTACAGTGAAAAGCTTACACAGATTATACGCAACAACAATATCAATGATATTACTGTTGTCAGAATGGAAGTTCCTTGTTGCGGAGGTCTTGAAAATGCCGTAAAAAACGCCCTTGCGAACAGCGGAAAATGCATGGACCTGAAAGTTGTGACTATCAGCACAGACGGAAATATTCTTTAATTATATATAAGGAGGATTTAAAACTATGGAAAAAATGTTCTGTTTTCAGTGTGAACAGACTGCAAATTGTTCAGGTTGTACAGGAAATGCGGGTGTATGCGGAAAGACTTCCGATGTTGCAGATTTACAGGATAAACTTGTCGGGGCTCTGATAGGGCTCGCCCGTGCCATGGAAGAAAACGAACCGACAGAAGAAACCAACAGACTTATGATTGAAGGGCTTTTCACAACCCTTACAAATGTAAACTTCAACCGTGAAAGTATTCAGCAGAAAATTGACGAAGTTCACAGAGTTAAAGATGAAATCATGAAAGATTGCAGGACTTGCAAAAATCAGTGCGGAAAAGCCGAAGATTACGACATGAATGAAATCTGGCACGCTGATGAAGATACACGTTCCCTTAAATCGCTTGTTGTTTTCGGGCTTAAAGGAATGGCGGCGTATGCTTATCATTCAATGGTTCACGGTCATATGGACAAGGAAATAAACGCCTTTTTCTATGAAGCACTTGCGAAAATAAGCTATGATTTCAGCAATGAAGAATTACTTGCCCTCGTTCTCAGGGTCGGCGAAGTAAACCTGAAGTGCATGGCTTTACTTGACGAAGTGAACACAGGCGAATATGGCACGCCTGAACCTACTGAAGTAAGCATGACTATTGAAAAAGGGCCTTTTATCGTAATCAGCGGTCACGACCTCAGAGATTTGAAATTACTGCTTGAACAGACAGACGGCAAGGGCATAAATATATATACACACGGCGAAATGCTTCCGGGACTTGCATATCCTGAACTTAAAAAGTATTCACATCTTAAAGGAAATTTCGGAACAGCATGGCAGAACCAGCGTGAAGAGTTTAACAATATTCCTGCTCCTGTACTTTTCACAACGAATTGCCTTATGCCTCCTCTGAAAAGTTACGCTGACAGAGTTTTCACTACAGGAACGGTTTCTTTTGAAAACACTGTTCACATCGGTGAAGACAAGGATTTTACACCTGTAATCGAAAAGGCTCTTGAACTTGGTGGATACAGCAAAGACACAGAATTCAAGGGTATCAACGGCGGTACAAAACTTCTTACGGGCTTCGGACACGGTACGGTTCTTTCAGTAGCCGACAAGGTTATCGAAGCTGTTAAGAAAGGCGATATAAGACATTTCTTCCTTGTAGGCGGTTGCGATGGCAAGAGAGGCGGAAGAAGTTACTATACAGAATTTGTAAAGCAGACCCCGAGTGATACAATTATTCTTACACTTGCCTGCGGAAAGTACCGTTTCAATGACCTTTATCTCGGAACAATTGACGGACTTCCGAGAATTATGGATATGGGTCAGTGCAATGATGCTTACAGTGCCATAAAAGTTGCCGTTGCACTTGCGGAAGCCTTTGACTGTAGCGTAAATGAACTTCCGTTATCTATGGTTCTTTCATGGTATGAACAGAAAGCTGTCTGTATACTGCTTACA
>URWK01000237.1 GCA_900551505.1 uncultured Ruminococcus sp.
GGTGTGCTGCCTTCTCTTGTCCTTTAATCCTCTAATATATTTTTATTTATTTTTATTTATTCTTTTTTTTTTTCGGGGCCGGGCCGCTGTCTGGCCGGGGCGTCGCCCGGATAAAGCTTGCAGTTGAGAAAAGGCAAGCGAAAAAGCCTGCCCTGTTTAATTTGAATTTATATGACTGCCTGAGCAATCGTGAACATGAAAGGGGTGACAAAAAGCACGCTGTCAAATCTGTCCAATGCTCCGCCATGTCCCGGCATAATTGTTCCGAAGTCTTTTATTCCGCACTGACGTTTGATAAGTGATGCGGAAAGGTCGCCGGCTGTTCCGAGTAATGCACTTATACAGCCCACAAAGAACATCAAAACGCTATTGGCTGAGAATTCATATGCCGTACGGAAAATTATATTCAGAACCACGAATAATATTCCGTCTGTGACTATACCGCCTATCAGTCCTTCAACTGTCTTTTTAGGGCTGATATTCGGGCATAATTTGTGCTTTCCGAAAAAAGTTCCCGTGAAGTAAGCTCCTGTATCCGCAAACCACGCTCCGCAAAGTGCAAATAGCAGGAAAAAGAACCCGTCACTTCCCATATTACGCATAAGGACTATGCAATTCATAGAGGCGGTTACGAAAACCGTTGATGCAGTCATAAAAAAAAGTTGTTCATATTTTAATTTCTTATATTGCCATATGTAAGAAAGGAACATCAGGAGGATGTAAATCGCTGTTAATGGTTTCAATATTTTCTCTGCTGAATCTCTCATTGCGATTATCGGCGTTACAAATGCGTAAGCCAGAGAAATATATGAAGAAATTTTGAATTCAAGCGATTTGTCAGCCTTGAAAAGTTCGTGTATAATCAGTGCGGTTATTGCCGAGATGGTAAGGTTGAAGACAATTGTACCGTTAAGCATGAGTACAACTACCGCAAAAATTATTGCTACTACAGCAGATATAATTCTTGTAGCCAATCAGACACCTCCAAACCTTCTGTTTCTGTGTGCAAATTCAATAATGGCTCTGTCAAGTTCCTTGGTTGAAAAGTCAGGCCACAATATATCGGCAAAGTAAAATTCCGCATATGCAGACTGCCAGATAAGGAAATTCGATATTCTCATTTCTCCGCTCGGACGAATAAGCAAATCGACATCTGGATAACCTGCCGTATAGAGATTTGAAGAAATTGTATCTTCCGTAATCTCATCAGGGTTAAGTTCCCCTTTTCTGACCTTCTCCGCTATAAGCCTTGTGGCGTGAGTAATTTCATCACGACCGCCATAGTTTATCGCAAGCAGAACCGTCATTTTATCGAAGTCTTTTGAATCTTCTTCAAGTGAATTCATTTTCTGCTGAATATCCTGTGGAAGTTTCGACTTGTCGCCGAGAAAGACCATGTTAACTTCCTGTTTTATGTAGTTTCTTACATCATCAAGATACGTTCTGAATATGTTCATAAGTGCATTTACTTCATTTTCGGGGCGTTTCCAATTCTCTGTAGAAAACGCATAGAAAGAAATACATTTTACACCTATATCCTTGCAGTATCTCATAATTCTTCTGAAATTCCTTGCCCCTTCCGTATGTCCGAAAGTTCTTGGCATACCTCTTTTTTTAGCCCATCTGCCGTTGCCGTCCATTATGAAAGCTATATGCACCGGCATTTTTTCAGGTTCGACAGGTGGATTTTTCTTAATAAAAGCCATTGGATTTTACTCCTTAATTCAGGTACAAGGCAAATCATTGTATTATATTGTTTTTTCTCAATACTCTTTTTGCCTGTGTATATTGATTATAGTGAAAGGTCAGTTGTCTGATATTGTTATTTCGCTTGGAAACTACCATCAGGATTACTGCTAACGGAAGGATTGAGGACAGTGCCAAAAAAAATCCGCCCATCATTCTGTAAATGACACCGTGTCCCGTTATGCCGAATACTGTTTCGAGTGTACCCAGACAGCTTAACAGAATAAAAAATGAAATAATCTTACCTGCAACGTTACTACTCTTTTTGTTTTTAAGCTGTCTATACTGATTCTGAAGATATTCATAATTCCATACCATTCTCTGACATTCTTCAATCGTGGTACACGGAGCAACCGGAATACATATATCTTTCATCTGTGCGAAAACCTGCTTTTGTTCCGCAAGTTCCGTCTGCTGTGAATATTTTTCGGAATCGTCATGAAAACCTATTCCGTCATAATTATCTTCGTAATAATAAGTTTCAAACGGTGTACCGCAGAAGTTACAAATCGTATCATAGTCATGTATTCTTAAGCAACCGCATTTTCTACAAACTACATTCATCACACGATACCCTGACCTTTCATAAATCTTTCAATAATTTTCTTTGAGATGTTATATTGCTTTTTGTGAAAGCGAAGTTGCGG
>URWK01000238.1 GCA_900551505.1 uncultured Ruminococcus sp.
AGAAATGGACCATTCGGGAGCTATTCCGGAAGTTATGAAAGTTATGCCGAATGCTGAAATTATAACGTCCGTTGCAGGTCTGAAAAGCCTTACAGCCCACTACGGTTCGGGTTATAAGTACAGAACGGTTAAAGCCGGTGACGTTCTCAATATCGGAAAAAGAAACCTCACTTTCGTAACTATTCCGATGCTTCACTGGCCTGACAGCATGGTGACTTACTGCCCCGAAGAAAAAATACTTTTCTCAAATGACGCTTTCGGTCAGCATTACGCTTCCAGCAAGAAGTTTGATGATGAAGTTGATATGGCTGAAGTTATGCAGGAAGCAAAGAAGTATTACGCAAACATTCTCATGCTCTACGGCAAGCAGGCAGGTTCTGCAATGGGTGTAGTAGGCGGACTTGAACTCGACATGATAGCACCTGCTCACGGTGTAATCTGGAGAAGCCATGTAGCCGAAATCCTTGAAGCATACAGAACATTCAGCAGTGGCGAAAATCAGAAAAAAGCACTTGTAATCTATGATTCAATGTGGCACTCTACAGAAAAGATTGCACACGCAATACTTGAAGGATTTGCAGAAAAGAACATTCCCGCTAAACTCTTTGACCTCAAGGAAAATCATATCTCTGACATCATTACGGATGTTCTTGATGCGGAATATATATGTGTAGGTTCTCCGACACTTAACAATACGATTATGCCGACTGTGGCTGGCTTCCTGTGCTATATGAAAGGTCTTGCACCAAAGAACAAGAAAGGTCTTGCATTTGCTTCATACGGCTGGGGCGGACAGAGTGCAAAGGAAATTGATGACCAGCTTAAAGGCATGGGATTTGAAATGATTGCTGACCCTGTGAAAGTTCAGTATATCCCCACTAAAGAGAAGCTTGCGGAAATCACAAAGCAGATTGCGGAAATTGTAGAGTAATTCAGATTTTCAGATAATATTTAAAGAGGGCTATAGCGAAAAGTCCTCTTTTTTGTATGAATTAAAGTTTTCAACAGAGAATAACATAATTTATGTATAACTTAGTTTATGGGAAAACGTTTTATACTTCTATAGCTCCTTATTCTGAAAATAAATACTTGACTTGAAAATCACAATGTGTTATAATAAAAATGTACAATTTTCAACTGATAAAAAGCCGTGTGTTTATATATTAGTACGGCTCAGTGGAATAACATAGGAGGAATTATGAAAACAGAAGAAATTATCAACGAAGTCAAGGCAGGGCTTACAGGCAATTTTGAACAAGACGTTGCTTATCTCAATTCTCAGCTTATAAAATACAGAAACTCTGAAGATGCTCAGGAAATCATTATGGAAATCGCAAAAATCCTCAATGATATTATCCCTCAGGATAAAATTGACGAGGCAAAAGAACAAATTTTCGTAAATGATAAGCGTTTCGATGCGATTTTTCACGAAGCCAATGAACTTGTTGCCAAGAACAAGGATATTCAAGGTGCTTATGAACTGATGAAACCGGTGGCTGAAAAGATTGACAAATACTTTGAAATTGACGATGATATTTATGCGGAAGAACAGTATTTCAGTTTCAGAGTACCGCTTGAAGAAATCCTTTATAACTCACTCTGGACATTCAAGCCTACAAAGAACGTGAAGAAAGCTCCTTACGACTTCTCGACAATACTTACATTTTACGGTTTTCTGCTCGTTGAACTCAAGAAGTATGAAGAAGCAATAACTGCTTTGAAAAAGGCTATCAATTATAACCCATTTAATGCAAATGCATTCTTTGAACTCTGTGAAGTATTCAAGGTTACAAAGGACATTGACAGAATACCGGAACTCACCAGATACACACTTAAAATCTGTCTTGACCGTCCTTCAATCGCAAGATGTTACTGCAATATGGGCTTCTACTGCATTGAAAAGGAAGATTACCAGTCAGCAATGTGTTTCTATCAGCAAAGCCTCGGTTTCCAGCCTAACGAAAGCGTAAAGGGAGAAATTGCATACATAGCACACAAATCAAACCTCAGAATGAAACCGATGAATTCAAGAGAAGTTGAAGAAACCTTTGAAAGATACAATATTGACTACGGTCCGAACCAGGATATTATTAAAATCATTGACGGTATAGGCAAATATACTCTTGAAAAGGGCGACAAGGAACAGGCAAGATTTTATTTGCGTGTCCTCTACAACCTCACAAGAAATGAACAGGTAAGGTTGTTGCTCAACCAGGCTATGCAAAAAGACGAAGAACCAGCAGAAGCAAAATAAATTATATATTAAAATAAAAAGCCCCCGTATTATTTGGGGGCTTTTCTGATATCCTTAGTTTTCCGGGGGGGGGGGGGGGGGGGGCGGGGGCCGCGGGCCCGCCGGCCGCGACCGGGGGGGGGGGGGGTTTTTT
>URWK01000239.1 GCA_900551505.1 uncultured Ruminococcus sp.
ACAAGCGAAAGTGTTAAAGTCGATATGAAGACTTCTTCAAAGGCATGGGGCGACAAATCCGCAAATTTTATGGCAAGCCTTGACTATGTTACCCGTGACAAGTACGATTATACCGATTTTCTGAAACGCTTTGCGGTAATGGGCGAAAAGATGATAGTTGACAATGACAGTTTCGACTATATTTTTTATACATACGGACTTGAACTTTATGAGAACGTGCCTCTGATTGAACCCCTTGAGTATAAGGAAGTAAAATCCA
The DNA here is from genome assembly GCA_900551505.1 of uncultured Ruminococcus sp. Classification (GTDB taxonomy): domain Bacteria; phylum Bacillota; class Clostridia; order Oscillospirales; family Ruminococcaceae; genus UBA5884. The sequence goes on from URWK01000239.1 coordinate 260, forward strand.
TAAAGGAATTTGTAATCGCAATAGATACTTCGGGAAGCTGTTCCGGTGAACTTGTACAGCAGTTTCTGAATAAAACTTATTCCATTCTGAAAACTACTGAAAGTTTCTTTTCCAAAATCAATATTCACATAATTCAGTGTGACGCAAAAATTCAGAAAGACACAAAAATAACTTGTCAGGAAGATTTCGATGAATTTATAGACAATATCGAACTTTTCGGATTCGGTGGAACGGACTTCCGCCCCGTGTTTGAATATGTGGAAAAGCTTAAAGAGGAAAAAGAATTTACCAATCTCAAAGGCATGATATATTTCACTGACGGTTTCGGAACATTCCCGGCAAAGAAACCCGACTATGAAACGGCTTTCGTATTCATGAATAACGACTATAATGTTCCTGATGTTCCGCCATGGGCTATAAAGCTTATATTCTCTGATGATGACATAAGGGAACTCTGAGAAGCTTTTCCGGGGGCGCGGGCGGGGGGGGGGGGCGGGGGCGCGCCCCCGCAACAAAAAAACACACAACACAACGCCCCCGCCCGCCCCCCCCCCCCGCCACAACCCAAATAACACCCCCGCCCCCCCACCCCCCCCCCCCCCGCGCCGGGGGGCGCGCCCCCCGCCCCGCCCCCCGCCCCCCCCCCCCCCCGGAAAAAAAGAACCGCCTTTTCAGACGGTTTAGAAGGGGTTAATTGTAAAATAAGCAGAAACAAATATTAATAAGAAGAAGATTATATAAACGCTCTGAAAAGAGCTGGTAATTGTCATTTGCCCCGCTTTTTAAAGAGGGGTAAATATTAATAAGGAAGAAGATTATATATGAACGCTCAGAAATGAGCAGGTATTTTTGGTAGCTCCATTTTATCATAACAATACTGTCTGCACTGCCACGCAATCTGAGGAGCTTTTTTTAAGTTGTCTTTCTCTTGTTCAATATATTTATCGTTTGATTATGTACAAGATTTGAAAGTTTCGCAGTAAAGAATCTCTGGCGATTCCATCTGCTGTTTTATTTTTTCTTTATGTTCTTTCCTTTGAACTGTCTATATTATAGAGAAGAAATGTGATAATTTTTTGATAACTTCAAGGGAATGAAGAAAAAAGTATATGTGTTATAAACAAAAAGGAGGTATTGTGAATATGGATTTACATGAACTTATAAAATCATATGAACCACAGATGATAAATATGCTTGAAAAACTGATTTCTGTTCCAAGTGTAAAATCGGAAGCTGTCGGAAACAAGCCTTACGGGGAAAAGTGTGCCGAAGTATTGGAACTCATGCTTGAAATCGCCGGAAGTTACGGATTCAGAACGGTAAACCATGAAAATTATATCGGAGAAATCACATATCCCGGTGACAAGCCCGCAAAGCTTGGAATACTCTGTCATCTCGATGTAGTGCCGGCTTCCGGGAAAGACGGCTGGACACCTTTCAAAGCCGTAGTTGACAGTGAAAAAATAGTCGGCAGAGGTGCGATTGACGACAAAGGTCCTGCTGTTTCCGTACTCTTTGCACTTAAAGCCGTAAAAGAACTTGGGATAGAACTTGACCGCAATGTGAAATTCATAGTCGGTTGCGATGAAGAAAACGGTTCAAGCGATATTGTTTACTACAAAAAGAACGTTGGTGCTATGCCCGAAAATGTATTTACACCTGACGGAAATTTCCCTGTAATCAATATTGAAAAGGGTATGCAGTGAGTGAATTTTGAAAAAAAACTTAGACTTGAAAACATTGTTTCTTTCAAAGGCGGAGAAGTTGTAAATGCCGTTCCGTCAAATGCCGTAGCTGTAATAAAAGGCGTTTCCGCACTTCCCGAAAGCGACGGAATAACATTTTCAGCCACGGAAGACGGCTGGGAAATCAGATGCAAGGGTACACCTGCTCACGCTTCCACACCTGACGGAGATAATGCAATTACAAAACTTGTTTCTCCACCCATATCAGAAAATGCATTATATTTATAGACTTCCATCTTAGAAAAACTACTCTTATGCTCTTCGTCAATTCTCTGTATTTCCTGTTCAAGAAAGTCTTGTTCCACAATGATCTCATTTAATTTATCAAATCTTTTAAC
>URWK01000240.1 GCA_900551505.1 uncultured Ruminococcus sp.
GACTCTTCTGCTCAATCATCACTTTCGTGCTTTCAATATAGCCATCAATGAAACCTGTGCTCTTATCAATATGTACCTGGTCTTCAAAACTGATGAAATGCGTGGCATTCTCGACTCCATAAACATTTTGCAGTAAATCGATCCAGAACTTCTGTGACTGTCCTTTTTCGTAACCTTTGTCTTTCCAGTACTCTGCAAATTCCTTTGCAGCTTTCTTCTGCTGTTTTTCTGTAATATTCATAGTTGTGCCTTTCTTTTATTATATTATAAAATGCATGAAAGTTGCCGTGTCAACTTTTGTGTCAACTATCATTGAAAAAAGCGTTTTTTAAGGCTGGTTTTTACCCTATTATGTAAAAATCGAAATACCCTAAAGAGTTAGAAAACCGCTTATTTACGCCATTTGACGTAAGTAAGCGGTTTTGCTGATTGGTGGAGGCGACGAGAGTCGAACTCGTGTCCGAAAACCTATCCATACAACTTTCTACGAGTGTAGTCTGTTTTTTAGGATTCCCCTTTTCCCACGTCAACAGACAGACTTAGGAAAACGGTAGTTCGTGGTACAATTTCAGGTTACGAACATCGCCCGAAATCGTTCACTGCTAATCGACGCCTGACACAAGACCGCAGTCCTTCTCATGCAGACGGACGGTGCGCTTAGGCAGCCATCAAAAGTGTATCTTCGTTAGCGTTTATATTTAAACGTTTTGTGCCTTTTAAGAGATTGCACGGCTCTACTCGCTTATCATACTTCAAAATCCCCGTCGAAACCTTTACGCCCCCTTATATTTTTATAAAAAGAGAATAGGAAATCTCAGTATCTGTTATTACGTTCCTTGACAGCTCTGTCAATTTCACGTTTTGCATCACGCTTTGCCATGCTGTCACGTTTATCGTGAAGTTTCTTACCTTTGCAAAGACCAATCTGCATTTTAACTCTTGAGCCTTTGAAGTAAAGTGAAATCGGAATAATGGTAAGTCCGTCCTGCTTTACAGTTCCGAAAAGCTTCATTATTTCACGTTTATGCAGAAGTAATTTTCTTGGTCGTCTGGGGTCTCTGTTGAAGATGTTCCCCTTTTCATAAGGTGAAATATGCATACCTTTAACGAACATTTCACCGTTCTGAATGTCGCACCAACTGTCCTTGAGGTTTACACCGCCCTGACGGATAGATTTAACTTCTGTGCCTATAAGCTCGATACCTGCTTCAAAGCTTTCGATGATAAAATATTCATGTCTTACCTGACGGTTATCGGCTATAGTTTTTGTTCCTGACGGCATAAAATCACCTCGCAATATAATTATGATACATTTTGAATTATATTATACAACTTTTTTCTGCTTTTGTCAATAGCCTTTTAAATATTGGGGATTATAAATTTCCTGCTCACCTGCTTAACTTCTTTAATTCGGACATTAAGAGCAAATTATTATACCTTGTTCCTGTAAGTCAAGTATTATTTTTATGTCGCATAATAAATAAGGCGGTACTTCGGAGAAAGATTCAACCCGACCGAAACGGAATAATTGTTAATATAATAAAAGCAAAATTGATGATGAAAGAGTGTATATATTCGCATATATATTAGAATTAGAATATACTTTGGCTGGTGACTGATGAAAGGGTCATAAAGCGATTATGCACGTAATGGTTGGTGATTAGCGAGACGTACGGCAAATAGCAGATAACATTTACTCCTAAGCAACAGTGGTATATTACTGTTTTCATTTTTTGTCAATAGATGACAATGAGAATTATATCAACAAATTATTACTTAACAGGAACGACTTTCCCAACATTATAAAATAATACGGAGGTAATTTCATAACGCAAGTGTGGTCAAACCTTTTGATTTAAATATAAAAAACGTTCCGGACAAGGCTGAATCTCTCTCCGAAATACCGCCTTGAAAAGCTTATTGTTCCTGTGAGCAGAATTGCATTAAGATTGCATCAATTGTGTCATTCACGTCAAATCTCGGCACGAAATTCACTTCTGTTTCAATCATTACTTTATCGTGCTGTGCGGAAGAAGCATCGGCTTTCTGAATTAATTCCTTGGCAAGCATTCTGGCTCTTTCGGTATCGAAATCAGGTTCTCTGGAAGTATAAACAGGATAGTAATATTTAACCTGATTTCCCTCTTCATTGAATTTATAGTCACCTCCGAGACTCTGAAGTGTCTGAGGCTTGATAAGACTGATTCTTCTGAGAAGTGAACTTACAGACTGTCTCGCACGGTTTACAGCAACGAATCCGTCAAGGTCAAATCCGCAGTTTCTTTTTGCAAAGAATATTGCTCCGGA
>URWK01000241.1 GCA_900551505.1 uncultured Ruminococcus sp.
CGATTTCATATGTTTCGTGGAAGTCAAAACCAGAAAAGAAAACAGTATGGTTTCGGGTTTGGAAGCAGTCACACGCAAGAAACAATTGCGTATTATCAGGACTGCCGAAAGATATTTGCTTGAGAGTCAGTCAGAACTACAGCCAAGGTTTGACGTGGCGGAAGTTATTTTGCGGAATAACACGGTTATTTCCGTTCAATATATAAAAAGTGCATTTTGTTTATGAAAACAGTGTAAAAGGTGGTTTTAAAAAATGTTTTACAAAAGTACAAGAAACAGTAAAGTAAATGTTCAGAGTGCAGAAGCTATCACTCAGGGAATTTCAGCTGACGGCGGTCTTTTCGTACCGAGTGAGATACCTTCACTTTCACTTCAGGAAGTAAAGGCAATCGGAGAAATGTCATATGCGGACAGAGCGGCATATGTTTTCTCGAAGTATCTCACAGACTTCACGGAAGCCGAAATTCATTACTGTACTGATAATGCATACAGCACAAAGAATTTCGATACAGAAAATATTGCAGAAATAGCACATCTCTTTGACGGAACATATATGCTTGAACTCTGGCACGGCCCGACTTGTGCATTCAAGGACATGGCTCTCCAGATACTTCCGTATTTCCTTACCACATCAGCGAAGAAGCTCAACCTTAAAGAAAAGATTGTTATTCTCGTTGCAACTTCAGGCGACACAGGTAAAGCCGCTCTCGAAGGTTTCAAGGACGTTGAAGGTACACAGATACTTGTATTCTATCCGGAAGACGGCGTAAGCCCTATGCAGAAACGCCAGATGACCACTCAGGAAGGTAACAATGTTGGTGTTTGTGCCATCAAGGGTAACTTTGACGACTGTCAGAACGGTGTAAAGGCTATCTTCACAGACAAGGAAGTAAAAGAAAAGCTTGCCGAAAACGGTCTTATGTTCTCAAGTGCAAATTCAATCAACTGGGGCAGACTTGTTCCGCAGATAGTATATTATATTTCTTCATATGCGGAACTCGTCAAGGATAAGGAAATTGACCTCGGCGAACCAATCAATGTTGTTGTTCCTACGGGCAACTTCGGAAATATTCTTGCGGCTTACTATGCAAAGAAAATGGGACTTCCGATTGAAAAATTAATCTGTGCTTCAAACGTAAACAAGGTGCTTACAGACTTTATAAACACAGGTATCTATGACAGAAACAGAGAATTTTTCGCAACTGTTTCACCATCTATGGACATTCTCATTTCCAGCAACCTTGAAAGACTCCTTTATCTCCTCACAGGTCAGGATGATGCTCAGATAAGAGAATGGTTCGGAAAGCTTGCTACAGAAGGCAAGTATGAAGTAACCGATGAAATCAAGAAAGTTCTTTCAGAAGAATTTTTCGGCGGTTACTGCGATGACGAACAGACAAAGGCAACAATTCACGAAATCTATACAAAGTATTCCTATACCTGCGATACTCACACAGCAGTTGCAGTAAAGGTTTATCAGGATTATGTAAAGGCTACCGGCGACGACGACACAAGAACAATTATCGCTTCAACCGCAAGCCCTTACAAGTTCAGTGCAAGCGTACTCGAAGCAATTGACGGCGTAAAACCTGAAATTGACGAATATGACATGGTTGACGAACTCAACAAGAAGTCAGGTATGCCGATTCCTCAGTCACTCGCACTCCTCAAGAACAAGGAACGCAGATTTACAGGTTCTGTTGAAAAGACGGAAATGAAAGACTTTGTTCTCAAGGAACTCGGTATAAACAAGTAATTTTTTAAGGAGGGAATTTCGTGTCACTTTTTGCCATTGGAGATTTACATTTGTGTATCGGAGTTCCCGAAAAGACAATGAATATTTTCAGTGGCTGGAACAATTATATGGAGCTTATCGAAAAGAACTGGACGGAGCTTATAAAGCCCGATGATACGGTTCTTATATGCGGTGATGTGAGCTGGGGAATGACACTTGAACAGGCTGAGCAGGATTTTGCATTTATAGACAGACTTGCAGGCAAAAAAATCATTCTCAAAGGCAATCACGATTACTGGTGGACATCACGAAAGAAAATGGAAGACTTTTTCAAAGTAAAAAGTTTTTCAACGCTTGATATTCTTCACAATAACTGTTTCGGCTACGAAAAATACGGCATATGCGGAACTCGTGGCTGGGTAAGTATCAACGGCGAAACGGCAGATGAAAAAGTTCTCAAAAGGGAAGTACAGAGGCTTGAAACATCTGTTACGCTGGCGGAAAGTCAGGGGCTTGAACCTCTGGTTTTCCTGCATTATCCGCCGATTTATGCGAATAC
>URWK01000242.1 GCA_900551505.1 uncultured Ruminococcus sp.
TGCAAAACGTATTCAGAAAATGGGTGCAAGAAATGTGCTTGTTTCCATGGCTGAAAAAGGTGCTGTAATGGTTACTGAAAAAGGTGAATGTTTCAAACGTCCCGCATACAAAGGCAATCTTATAAATTCCGTGGGTGCAGGTGATTCAATGGTTGCCGGATTTATTGCCGGCTGGCTGAAAACAAAAGATTACAGAAAGGCTTTTGAACTTTCCATAGCTACCGGAAGTGCTTCCGCATTCAGTGAATGGCTCGCCGAAAAAAGAGATGTTGAAGCTTTGCTTCCCGATATTTCCGAATATATTTTTTAACCCTGACATCATAATGAGGTGATTTGAAATGAAAAGAGAAGATTTAAAAATTCTTGCAGCAGAAACTCTTTCTATTGTAGAGAATGGCTGTTACAAGTACAGGAATAAAAACATTGACATTTCACAACTTCTGCTAAACTCGGCAAGAAACAGTGTGTATTATTCTCAGGATAAAGTTGACAGCATTATAGAGCAGTTCAGACCTGCTCAGCGGTTTGCGGAAACGAAATTTCTCGTGTTTCCGGAAAGCACTGTAAAATCTGCATTGATTCTTGAAAAAAAACAGCTTGACACTTCCGAAAAAATAGGCATTCTGAATTTTGCAAGTGCCAGACACGCAGGCGGAGGCTTTATAAACGGGGCTATGGCTCAGGAAGAAAGCCTTGCATTTTCAAGTAATCTTTATCAGTGCCAGACTATGTCACAGTGCGAGGAATATTATGAGGCAAACCGTAATTATCATTCAAGCCTTTACACTGACGGTATGATTTTCTCGCCTGATACCGTCTTTTTCAGAGATGAAAATTATATGCTCAAACCTGTTCCGTCACTGTTTTCGGTTCTGACTTGTCCGGCTGTCAATAAAGGTGCTGTTGAACGCAATGAAAAAGACAAGATTTTTATTACTGATGTAGTTATGGAAAAGCGTATGTCAAAAATTCTCGGAATGTTCGCATATCTCAGATATGAAACAATTATCCTCGGTGCATACGGCTGTGGCGTTTTCAAAAATACCCCCGCAACAATCGCTGAAATATGGAGCAAACTTCTTCACGAAAAGTACAACGGTATGTTCAGAACAGTATGTTTCGCAGTCCTCGACAGGAACAAGAAAAACATTGCTCCGTTCTATGAATATTTCAGCTGACAATAAATAATCGCTCAAAATCTTTTACACTATTCAATAAACTAAAGAAAGAGGTCTTACCCATGGCAAAACTTACTCCTGCTCAGATTGCAGAAGTCAAAGGACAAGGTTTCCTTATAAACCGTGGCTCACAATTGTTTTCAGGAAGAATAGTTCCTGCCGGCGGTGTCTTTTCCGCTAAGCAACTTAAAGTAATTTCAGATGTTGCCGAAAAATTCGGAAACGGCAAAATTGTTTCAACTTCAAGACTTGCGGTTGAAGTTACGGGAATCCCGTACGAAAAAATTCAGGATGCAAAAACATATCTTGAAAAAGAACTTGACGGAGAACTTTCTTTCGGCGGAACGGGTGCGAAGCTTCGTCCGGTAACTTCCTGTAAAGGTACGACTTGTGTTTACGGAAACTTTGACACTCAGGCACTTGCCAAAAAAATTCACGAAGATTATTATCTCGGCTGGGCTGATGTGAAACTTCCGCATAAATTTAAGATTGCCGTAGGCGGTTGCCCTAACAGTTGCATGAAACCAAGCCTTAATGATTTCGGGGTAGAGGGTCATAAAGTTCCTGTATTCAATGAAGACCTTTGTCATGGCTGTAAAATTTGTCAGGTCGAAAAAAATTGTCCTGTGAAAGCTTCAAAAGTCGTTGACGGAAAACTTTTCATCGACAAAAATATATGCCTTTCCTGCGGTGTATGTACCGGAAAATGTCCGTTCAAGGCTGTTGCACATGATACGCCTGTACAATATAAAATTTATATGGGAGGAACTTGGGGAAAGCATACAAGAATGGGTTCTGCTCTTTCAAGGTTTGTCAATGAAGAAGATATTTTACCGATACTTGAAAAAACTATACTTTGGTTTAAGGAAAATGCCAGGAAAAAAGAACGTCTTGGAATGGCTATTGACCGTATAGGCTTTGAAAATTTTGAAAGTGCGGTTCTTGATTCTGATGACCTGCTTACCAGAAAAGAGGAAATCCTCTCCAAGCCTCTTAACGAATAATTCACGAACTTTATTCTCAATGCCCCGCCTTGCTCCGCAAGGCGGGGCATATTCAGCGGGGGGGGCGCCCCCCCCCGGGGGGCCCCCCCCAAAAATAAAAAAAT
>URWK01000243.1 GCA_900551505.1 uncultured Ruminococcus sp.
AGTAATCAGCAATTTCCCTAAGTGAATTAAGCTGTTCTCTTTCATATGCGATAGCCTTATGCTAACAAGCGTGAAACTGTTCGTCAAGTGGGTGCTTACGTCTTGTTTCCTTGTATCTCTTAATCAAAATATCATCGTTTGCTTCAATGTACAATATCTTCACATCGAAGCAGTTTTCTTTAAGCTTCTTATAGCTGGCAACTACTTCCGAAAACATATCCCCCGCTCTTATGTCAACTGCAATCGCTATTCTGTCAAATTTTCCGTCAGACTGTCTGCATATGTCGGCAAAACTTATGATAAGTTGTGGTGGCATATTGTCAATACAATAAAAGCCTATGTCTTCAAGGTACTTCATTGCAGAAGATTTTCCCGAACCTGATAAACCTGTAACAACAACAAACTGCATATAAATTCCCCCTGTCTGTAGTTTTTAAGCCTGATTCTATCCGAGTATTTCGGGTTCAAGTTCAAGCTTGTAACCTGTTTTTTCGTAAACTCTTTCTTTAACTATTTCTGTAAGCTTTATTATGTCACTGCAAGTGGCATTTCCTTTGTTGATAATAAAACCGCTGTGTTTTCTGCTTACTTCCGCATCTCCTACGGCAGTACCTTTAAGCCCGCACTGTTCTATGAGAAGTGAAGCATAACTTCCCTCCGGTCTTTTAAACGTACTTCCGGCACTTGGATATTCGAGAGGCTGTTTTTCTTTTCTCTTTGAAATAAGTTCATTCATACGGGCTTTAATTTTATCCTGCTCACCATCTTCAAGCTTTACGGTTACGCCTGTGATTATCATGTCAGAACATGAAAAGATACTTTTTCTGTAGGCAAGTTTCATATCGCTTTTATCAATAGTCATGATACCCTTGTCAAGACGTTTAGTGTCGATAAATTCCGCTGACATTACGACATCTGACATTTCACCGCCGTAAGCCCCCGCATTCATATATAAAGCTCCGCCCACAGTTCCCGGAATACCCCATGCAAATTCCAGACCTGTAAGTGAATTTTTAAGTGCGGTAAGGCAAAGGCTATTTAATGAAAGCCCCGATTTACAACTTATCGTATTGCCCTGAATTTCTGTGTCTGCGAACTTGTGTCCGAATTCGATTATTATTCCGTCAAAACCGCTGTCAGATGCTATGATATTACTTCCGTTTCCGATAACCGCAAATTTCAGATTATATTGCTGTGCTACTTCGAGGACTTTAAGAATATCTCCGGCAGATGACGGGTAAAACATTATCTTACAGTTTCCGCCCACCTTGAAAGTAGTGTGATTTTTCAAAGGCTCATCAATTGAATATTCCGAATTGCCGTTTTCGCATATATTTTTAATTTTCTCAATAGTTTCATTATAGAAATTCATATGTGTCTGCTCCTGTCATATATCTGAAAAATCAATATTGTGCTTGCGTGAAACGTGTTCAAGAATCCAGCCCATATCGGCATTTGCAACGAGTTTTTTCGGGAAACCTGTCTGTTCGATAAGCTTTTCGCTCTCTGTAGTAATACCAACCAGTTCACAATAATGACTGTCGGTATTGACCACAACGGGAATCTCATATTTCTTACAGATTTTCAATACCTCTACGGCGTTTTTTCTTGAACCGTCTTTGAAGATTATAGAACTTTCGTTTATCTCAATGAATTTTTCATATTCTTTACAGACCTTGAGAACCGGCTCGAAGTCAAATTCAAATGCGGAAGTTGTGCAGTGACCTATTACGTCAACCCATTTGTTGTTTTTCGCAATATTAATGTACGCTTCGGCAACTTTCTGAGGAGTAGGGTTTTTAAGCCCCACAATATTTCTATGCATTGAAGCAACTGTCCATTCAAGGCGTTTAAGCTCATTTTCGTTCATGTCAAGATTTCCGTCATAGTCCATAATATTCGCCTCTGTTCCCTTAAGGAGAACTGTTTTTCCGTTAATCTTTCTCGGCAGACATTTGAGATTGTGGAAATGCCAGATGTGTGGACTGTCATCAGTACCAAGTGCGTGGTCAGTCAATGCAAAGCCCTTCAAACCGTACTTTTCCGCAAACTGTGCGATTTCCTGAATAGTTGAATATGCGTGAGTAGATGCGACTGAATGAACATGAGTATCTATTTCTATATACATTCAATAAAAAACTCCTTTCTGTTATTCTGTTTCTCCGGTTTTTTCCGGCGACGATTTTTAAAAACAAAAAAGTTTTTAAAAAATATCCCGCCATTAATTACCGTAAAGGTGAAAAACCACGTTTTTGTATAAATAAAC
>URWK01000244.1 GCA_900551505.1 uncultured Ruminococcus sp.
GGGCAAACTCACAACTAAGTTGTGAGTTTGCCCGCCCCTTAAATCTCTTTTCAGAAAAACTTTATATTACTCAACAATTGCGATTACTTCAACTTCTGCAAGCACGTTCTTAGGAAGTGTCTTTACCGCTACACAACTTCTTGCCGGCTTGTTTGTGAAATACTTGCCATAGATTTCATTGAACTTGGCAAAGTCACCCATGTTGCTGAGAAAACAGGTTGTCTTTACAACTGCATCATATGAAGCACCGCTTGCCTTGAGGATTTCGCCGAGGTTCTTCATAATCTGTTCTGTCTGTCCTTTAATAGTGTCTGCTTCTACATTGCCTGTTGCTGGATTGATTGCAATCTGTCCTGAAGTGTAAAGTGTATTTCCTGCAAGTACTGCCTGAGAATACGGACCTATTGCATCAGGTGCTGTTTTTGTGTAAATCTTTTTAATTTCCATAGTGAAAAAGTTCCTTTCATCTGTTACCATGTAATTGAATAACCTTTTGCGGTTAACGCTTCCTTAATCTGTTCAATATGTTCATAGTTTCTTGTTTCAAGGACTACTCTGAGGAAACAGCCGTTAATATCTGAACTTTCGCTTGCTCTTTCGTGGTGGATAGAAATTACGTTCGCACCGAGTGAAGCGAAAACATTTGAAACGCCTTCAAGCTGTCCCGGCTTGTCAAGAAGTTCAATGCTTACTGCAAATGTACGGCCTGACTTGAGAAGACCTCTCTTGATTACTCTTGAGAGAATGTTTACATCAATATTACCACCTGAAACAAGACAAACAACTTTCTTACCCTTTACAGGAATCTTGTTGAACATTACAGCCGCTACTGAAACCGCACCTGCTCCTTCGGAAATAAGTTTCTGCTGTTCGATAAGTGAAAGTATAGCGGAAGAAATTTCATCATCGGTTACCGAAACAATTTCATCAACGTACTTACTGCAATATTCAAAAGTATGTTCACCCGGTTCTTTTACTGCGATACCGTCAGCGATTGTCGAAACACTGTCAAGTCTTTCAATTTTGTGATGTTCAACTGACTGGAGCATACTCGGAGCTCCTGTTGCCTGAACGCCGTAAACCTTTATTTTCGGATTGAGGCTCTTTACCGCAAACGCAACACCTGAAATAAGTCCGCCTCCGCCTACAGGAACTACAACCGCATCTACATCGGAAAGTTGTTCAAGAATTTCAAGACCTATTGTACCCTGACCCGCAATTACATTTTCATCATCGAACGGGTGAATGAATGTATAACCCTTTTCATCTCTGAGGCTGAGAGCTTTCTGGTAAGCATCATCATAAACGCCTTCTACAAGGCATATGTCAGCTCCATAATGCTTAGTTGCTTCGATTTTTGAAATCGGAGCTACGTCAGGAAGACAGATAAGCGACTTTATACCGTTCTTTGTAGCTGCAAGTGCTACGCCCTGAGCATGATTTCCCGCTGAACAGGCAATAACACCTCTTGATTTTTCTTCTTCTGTAAGCTGTGAAATTTTATAATATGCACCTCTTACCTTGAAAGAACCGGTAACCTGAAGATTTTCAGGTTTCAGATATACTTTGCAGTCAGGATTGATTCCCGGGGCAAAAATAAGGTCTGTCTGACGAATGACTTCTTTCAGAACGTGAGATGCACGGTAGATATTGTCGAGTGTAAGCATAAAAACCCCTCTTTTTCTGTTAATTCAAGTGCCTTTTAATATAAACCCTGTGACCTTATCCCCTGCTTCAAAGGTAAAGTTTTTTCCTGCAATGGCAGGCAACCGGTTTTTATTCAGTGGCACAATGTGCCGGCATTCGTTTTCTATGTAAATTGCCTTATTCGTCAACGAATTAAGCAATATGCAATTAAAAATCTCTCTGAAAATTGCAGAAAACATAAAAAGCACTGTCTTTGATTATTATAGTACAGGACTTGAAGTTTGTCAAGCAGAAACGACCACAAAACATTTGCAGAAATACAAAGTCAGTGAGGTTTTCGGGGGGCGACCGCCTGCTTTGCGGGGGGGGGGCGCGCGGGCGCCCCCCCGCCGGCGCCCGCCCCCCCCCCCCCCCCCGAAAAAGTAAAAGATGCAGGTATTTTCATGTTCACAGAAAGCCTTATAGAAATCAACATAAAATACACTTGTTTTTTTGTGCAGAATGATGTATAATTAAAGTCTAAATACAATAAAGAAAGGTGCTTTATTATTATGGTAAAAGTAGGATTTATCGGAGCAGGCAATATGGGTACTGCTATAATGAAAG
>URWK01000245.1 GCA_900551505.1 uncultured Ruminococcus sp.
GGGTCGCCCCCCCGAACATTCCCGTTGCCGAAAACCTTATTTCATGTGTTGCCTTAACATCTCCTGCTTTACATCGTAGAGTTTCTGGGAGAGGTCAACGTAATATTCGTGCGGATTCTCGAAACGCTTAACTTCGTCCCAGATAGTTTCGAGCTGTTCACTGCAATACTTCTTAATGTCTTCCGTAATCGGTGAAGTGTAGATACAGTTACCCTTGTCGAAAATCTGAACTTGCAGTTTCTTTGCGGTAAAGTTTGTAAGTGTCTTGCGTTTGTAAGGGTGGTCAGGTGAAAAGATTTCATAAGGCTTTGTATCGTCTATGACTTCATCGTCGAGGGTTATCACATCTGCAAGAGCCTTACCCGTTTCATTGTCGAAAAGCCTCCAGACCATTTTAACAGCCGGATTGGTGATTTTTGAAGTGTTGTCGGAAAGCTTTATTCTCGGAACGAACACGCCGTTTTCCTTTACCGCCGAAAGCTTATAAACTCCTCCGAAAACAGGTTCAGACTTTGAAGTTATCAGACGTTCGCCAACTCCGAGGCTGTCAATTTTCGCACCTTGTATCAACAAATCTCTTATGATATATTCGTCAAGTGAGTTTGAAACGGTAATTTTACATTCCGGAAAACCTGCTTCGTCAAGCATTTTTCTTGATTTTTTACTCAAGTATGCAATATCTCCGCTGTCAATTCTGATTCCGAATTTGTTAAAGCCTTTTTCTCTGAGTTCCTTAAATACTTTTATCGCATTCGGAATGCCTGATTTAAGCGTGTTGTAAGTATCTACAAGTAATGTACAGTTGTTCGGGTAAATTTTAGCATATGCCCTGAATGCTTCAAGTTCATTGTCAAAAAGCTGTATCCAGCTGTGAGCCATTGTACCAAGTGCCGGTACTCCGAATTTCTGTTCCGCAATCGCACAAGCCGTTCCGCAACAACCACCGATATATGCAGCTCTTGCACCATATACTGCACCGTCATAACCCTGAGCTCTGCGAGAACCGAATTCCATAACGGGTCTGCCATCACTTGCCCTTACAATACGGTTTGACTTTGTGGCAATAAGGCTCTGGTGGTTTATGGAAAGCAAAATCATAGTTTCGATTAACTGAGCCTGCATAATAGAACCTTTGACCGTTACAATCGGTTCGTGTGCGAAAATCGGCGTACCTTCGGGAATTGCCCATACATCACAGGTGAATTTGAAATTTCTGAGATAGTCAAGGAATTTTTCGCTGAATATCCCCTTTTCACGCAAATATTGAATATCTTCTTCACTGAAATTCAGGTTTTTCAAATACTGTATAACCTGCTCAAGCCCTGCCATTATTGCATAACCGCCATTGTCAGGAATTTTCCTGAAAAACATATCAAAACAAACTTCCGTATCAGCCTTTCCGTTTTCAAGAAATCCGTTTGCCATTGTCAGTTCGTAGAAATCTACTAACATTGTAAGGTTTCTCTCTGTCATATAGAACACTCCTTTTTAAATTATATCTATTCCGTTCATCTCCATAAACTTATAAGCCATATCATTCATAAGTTCCGCATTATGTCCGTCTGCATCGTAAGTTTCACACAGATTTTTAATTACAGTTACCTTTGTGTCAATGTCATGCTCATTGAAGTATGTTTTAAGCGTAATCGCAAAGTTCATAACGCAAATATCCGTACAGTCACCGCATACTATATATTCTGCTGTTTCGGGGTTTTCATTCAGGAACTTCTGAAATTCGGGTGCATGGAAACCGTTAGTAGAATTTTTTTCAATCAAAATATAGTTTTCCGCATATTTTTTGATTTCTTCAACGGGTTCTGCTTCACTTGTATTTCTGATACAGTGCGGAGGAAATGCCTTAAATTCAAGAGCGTTTTCCGAATGTGCATCAGTGAAGACAATGATTTCTTGGTTTGCTTCCGAGAACTGCCTGATTAAATCGGTAACAGACGGAATTATACGTTCAATTCTGTCTGATGCCAGAAAGCCTTCACGAACGAAACCGTTTATTACATCAACAACTACCAATACTTTTTTCATAATGGGTTCTCCTTTTAAAATTAATCTGTTATTACTTATTTGTTACTATCTATTTGTTAATAACATAATAACACTTTTAATCGTGTTTGTCAATAGCTTTTTCAGAAAAAAGTGTGAGCCCGGGGGGGGGGGGGGCGCCCGGGGGGGGGGGGGCGCCGCGCCGAGGGAGATAGAAAATAATAAAAAAACATAATTTTATTGTTTATTTAGC
>URWK01000246.1 GCA_900551505.1 uncultured Ruminococcus sp.
CCCCCCCGCCCCCCCTCGCCCCGCCCCCCCCCCATTAAACCTGCCTTGCAAACAAACTTAAAAAATTGCGATTAATGTTTGACAACGGAAAAGTTTTATGTTATAATATCAACAAAAAGCGGTCAATTTGACTTTGTTTTTTAGTTATCATGTATTATTTTGAAAAGGAGTTTTAAAAAATGAAGTACAATTTCAAAAACCTTATTTCAGCTGTAACGGCTCTTTCACTTACAGCTTCTGTATTTACAGCTTTCCCGTCAGTTGTTTCGGCTGATGACACTGATAAGCCACTTTTCTTCTCTGAATGTGAAGATTGTGAACTTACCGATGACGTTCAGGTTACTGATAATATCTATGGTGCTATAAAGGAAGGTTATTCCGGCAAAGGTTTCGCATGGATTCAGAACAGTGGTAAAATTACATTTGAAGTTGATGCACCTGAAACGGGTATGTATCAGATTTCAAGCCGTCTCTGGCAGGAACTCTCAAAAGAAGGCAGACTTCAGTACCTCAACATAAACGGTAAAAGAGTAGGTTCTTACAACGTTACATATTCAGAAGGCTGGCAGGATTTCAGCTTTGGTATTCACAGACTTGAAAAGGGCAAAAACGAAATTCAGATTGAATCCGGTTACGGATTTGCTTACTTTGACACAGTTACCGTTGATGTTGCAAAGCTTACTTCACTTGATGTAAAGCCTGAACTTTCCGATAAGAAAGCAACTGCTTCAACTCAGTCACTTATGAATTATCTCTGCGACACTTATGGCAAACACATTATTTCAGGTCAGCAGGAAATCTACGGCGGAGGAAATGAGGGAAATTCTGAACTTGAATTTGACTGGATTTACGACCTCTCCGGAAAATACCCTGCAATCCGTGGCTTCGACTTCATGAACTACAATCCGCTTTACGGCTGGGACGACAATACCACAGAACGTGCTATTGAATGGGTAAATGAAAAAGGTGGTATCGCTACAGGTTGCTGGCACATCAATGTACCTAAAAACTTCGCTAACTATACACTTGGCGATGCAGTTGACTGGAAAGAATGTACTTACAAGCCTACTGAAACAGACTTCGACACGGCTAAGGCAGTTGTTGACGGCACAAAGGAAAATGAATATCTCCTTGCGGCTATTGATGACCTCGCCGAACAGCTTCTCAGACTTCAGGAAGCTGACGTTCCGATTATTCTCCGTCCTTTCCACGAAGCCGAAGGTAACGGAGGCGAAAACGGTGAAGGTTCTTGGTTCTGGTGGAGCAAGGCAGGTGCTAAGGTTTATAAGGAACTCTGGAAAATTCTCTATACAAAACTTACTGACGATTACGGACTTCACAATATTATCTGGGAATACAACAGCTATACATATTCAACTTCTCCTGCATGGTATCCGGGTGATGAATACGTTGATATTGTCGCATATGACAAGTACAATACAGTTTATAACAGATATGACGGTCTTTCAGGCGTTCCGAATGAAGATGCTATTTCTTCAACTTTCTATGACCTTGTAAATCTCACAGAGGGCAGAAAGATGGTTGCAATGGCTGAAAATGACACCGTTCCGAACATTGAAAACCTCACAATCGAAAAAGCCGGCTGGCTCTATTTCTGCCCTTGGTACGGCGAACATCTCCTTAGCGAAAGCTTCAACTACAAGGACACTCTCAAGGATATTTACCAGAGCGATTACACAATAACCCTTGATGAACTTCCGAAGAACCTCAAGACTTACGAATATCAGGGCGGAGATGTAACTGAACCTACAGAAACTACTACCACTGAAGAAACCGAACCTACCGAAACAACCGTTTCTACAGACGGAACTACAGAAACAGGCACAGAAACTTCAGATACTACAGAAACTACTGTAACAACTCAGGAAACCGATGATTCAACAACTACCACAAAAGCTGATGGTGAATTTCCCTTGGGTGATGTTAACCATGACGGCAATGTCAATATTGTTGATTTGCTTGCTGTGGCAAGGTATATAGCAGGTGTTACAGATGAGATTTCGGCAGAAGGCGACATGAACGGTGACGGAAAATGCAACGTTGCTGATATGCTCGCTATTGCAAAGATTATCGCAGGTATTACTGAATAATTTCTTGACTTAATCATATAGGGCGGGGGGGGGGAATAAATTTTTTTAATTTTTTTTGGGCGCCCGATATTTTTATAGAAAGAATTATTATTTTTATTTTTTTTTTT
>URWK01000247.1 GCA_900551505.1 uncultured Ruminococcus sp.
GTTTCAATTGTGGTTTCTGCTGTTGTGGTTTCTTCCGAATCGGCTGTACCGTATTCATTCACAATATCGCTTTCATCGGTTCTCGCAACTCTTTGAGCTACTGCTAAAAGTTCACCGATTGAAATTTGTCCGTTTCCGTTAGTGTCGAACTTGTCAAGTATTTCCGCTTGTTTTTCCGCCGTCAAGTCATCTTTAAGATTTACTGCCATTTTTGCGGTATTCAGCAAATCCGACAAACCGACATTTTCGACTTTAGTTGTTGTTCTTGCGGAAATCGGCATTGTAAGCATTGTTGAACCGACAATTGTACAAGCTGTTATTCCCGCAATAATTCTTTTCAGCTTCATAATCTCTCCTCACTTCCAATTAAATTCTTATAATCCTGTAAACCTATTATATCATAATAATTAACAACAGTCAAATGTTTTTCTCTATTTTATTAAAATTTTACGTTCCAATTGTTTTGTTTCTTTAAAAAAAGCCCTCTCCCATCTGGGAAAGGGCTTCGGTTATCTGAAATCTCTGGTTATGACAAGCTTATGTCCCCGCCATCTTCGCCATCTCCGCTGTCTTCGCCTGTCTGTGTCTTTGTCAACATAACCACAACTTCTTTTGTCGCTGATAATGTTGTGTTTTCGTCAAGTTGTTTTGAACAGCTAAATGTAACAGGCATTGCCTCCGTGTCGGTAAAGTCTTTTTTAAGCTTAAATATCAAATCACCATTTCTTTCAAATGACTCTATGCTTATCATAGATGAATCTATACTCGGTGTAATTTCCCAGCCATCACCGCCGTTTATTGCAACTGGGATTTTGATTGGCCTATCAATTTTATTAATAATAACACCATTATAAGGCAAGGTTATTTTAGGTGCTTTGAATGCGGTTATTGTAAATGTTTTTTCTTTAGTTATTCCGTCTTGCATCATCTTAACTATAATCTGGTATGTTTTTGCTTCGCCTGCTGAAAGCTCCGGAGTAAATGAAAATTTAAAATTATTGCTATCAATTACAAGGTCTTTCAGTTGACCCTCCAATTTAGTAATATCCATTGTCCAATAGTAGTTGTCGCTATCCACTTTAAAGGTAGCCGTACCATTTTTATCGACTTCGACAACACTATTTTCGAGTTCTATCTTCGGGGATTTGAGAGCAATAAAGTCATATTTTCTTGATACAGTCACGCCGTTCTTTTCAAAAGTGATTAAAACATTATAGTTTTTCGTATTACTTTCTGAAAAATCTGGGGTAAATGTAAATGATGTTCCGTCCGCACTGACTTCATATTGTTCCATATAAGTTTTTTTGATTTTCCAGCCGTTGCTATCTTTCAGGGTGTATGTAACCGAGCCGTTATCCTCAAATACAGTAGTTTCTTCAAAAGTCAGAGATGGATTTTCAGCGGTCAGCGAAACTGTTACTGTTCTTTTTACGAAATGTTGATTATATTCTTTAAAAACAGGAATATCAATTTTGAAATTTCTTACTTCATTTTTTTCGACAGCTTTATTGAATGTTACTTCAAGTATTTCATCACCTACTAAAGCTGTTCCGATTGTCGTACCGTTTTTATCAGTAACCTTAACAGCGCTAGTGGCACCATTACTATAACCATCCCAGTCCTTTATTGTGTATGTTGCTGTTTTACCGCCTATTTTTACTACACTCATTGTATTCTCAAATGTAATTTCAACAGGTTTTTCGCCCTTGATATAAAGATAGATTGGTTCACCACTGGCTGAAACATAATTTCCATCTGCATCAAAAACCAATAAGCCAACACTAATATATGTATCTTCTCTAACTTTTGAGGCAGAAGCTACCTTAATACCGATGATTGAATAACGTCCGTTTGCTTCCTCTACAAGTTCAAGTCCTGTTGCATCAACTGTCATGCCTGAAAGATTATATTCGCCCAATGAGTTAGTATAACCTACATTATCACTTGTAGTTACAACAAAAGGAACAACCTTATAGCCGTCTTTGAGATTTTTTATTTCGACGATATTCTTGAATGTTACATCCTGATTTGACTTGTTGTCTTCCGGATATTCAAATGTGTCACTTGCGAGCGTGCGTGAAATTTCAGGCAGTGCATCAACAATTT
This sequence comes from uncultured Ruminococcus sp., assembly GCA_900551505.1. Classification (GTDB taxonomy): domain Bacteria; phylum Bacillota; class Clostridia; order Oscillospirales; family Ruminococcaceae; genus UBA5884. The sequence goes on from URWK01000247.1 coordinate 2,107, forward strand.
CAAGGGTATATGTAACTTTAAGGTTCGGGCTGAATATCATCGCACTACTTCCCATATATGAAGCTGTAGCTGTAATTGTAG
>URWK01000248.1 GCA_900551505.1 uncultured Ruminococcus sp.
ACAGGGATGACTTAAGACAATTCCTCATAGGACGTGACGGAAAAGCCCTTGATGCTTACAACAGAATTACGGGTTCTCTCGACCTCTATGACCCTGCTGACAGAGGAGAATGTGCAACTGTCAATTTCTTCACTTGTCATGACGGATTTACGCTTTATGACCTCTATTCTTACAATGAAAAGCACAATGAGGCAAACGGTTGGGATAATACAGATGGCGAAACCTGGAATAACAGCTGGAATTGCGGAGTTGAAGGCGACACAGATGACCCCGAAATTATGAAACTTCGTAAAAAAATGATGCGAAATGCGTTTACGGTTCTGCTCTGTAGCCGTGGTTCTGCTATGTTCCCTGCCGGTGACGAATTTTGTAATACACAGTACGGTAATAACAACCCTTACTGTCAGGATAATGAAATTTCGTGGCTCAACTGGGATATGCTTGAAGAAAACCTTGAAATGTTCGACTTCGTGAAGTTCCTCATTCATTTCAGAAAAGACCACCCGTTACTTCGTGGAAAAACTTCCACTGCAAGATGCGGTTTCCCTGATACAAGTATGCATAGTACAGAGCCTTGGCAAGAAAAATTTGAAAGTTTCAGTCATGTTATCGGAATCATGTTTGCAGGTCGTGACAAAGATGATAAACGTGATGAAATTATCTATCTTGCAATTAACGCTTACTGGGAAAAACAGTCTGTACATCTTCCTCAGCTTCCGCAGGGCATGGAATGGAAACTCATTGTAAATACTGCCGAAACTGCAATTTCCGAACCGAGAGCCGTACTTGACAGATTATTTATGCAGGAACGTTCTGTAATGCTCCTTATGGGTCAGAGCCTTCACTGATTTGTACATATGTTATAAAGGAGGAATATCATGGACTTAGGAATTGACCTTGGTACTTCAAATACTGTTATGACCGTGGGGAAAAAAGTTGTGCTTAACGAACCGTCAGTAATTGCCTTTAACCGCTACACTCATGAGATTGTCGCAATCGGAAAAAAGGCTTACAAAATGACGGGCAGAAACCCGAAACGTATAATCTTAGTCAAACCGCTTGCCAACGGTGTAATCTCTGACGATGATACAACCGAAATTATGGTAAATGAATTTATTCTCCGTATAATTGGAAATCAGTTGCTAAGACCAAGAATAATAATGTGTGTCCCCTCCTTTATAACAGATGTTGAAGCAAAGGCAATTGTTGAAACAGCAATAAATGCAGGTGCAAGAAAAGTTTACCTGATTCAAGAGCCTATTGCAAGCCTTATGGGGACTGGTGCGGACATTTCACAGCCACAGGGAAACCTTATATTCGACATAGGCGGCGGCACTACCGATATTGCAGTTATTTCCATGAACGGAATTGTAACTTCCGGCTCGGTGAAAACTGCCGGAAACAGTATGAACCATTCTATCAGAAAATATATTTATGAAACTTACGGGCTTGCAATCGGGGAACTTACCGCCGAAAATGTAAAGAGAAACTTTGCGAATGTGTGCAATCCGAGTGAAGAAAGCACTATGGCGGTCAGCGGAAGAAGTTCCAAAAACGGTCAGCCCGCAACAATCATGATTGATGAAACTGATATTGCCAAGGCTCTTCATGAAAATCTTACAGAAATCATTAACGAAATCGCAAACGTTATAGAACAGACCACACCCGAACTTACAGCCGACATAGCGAAAAACGGTGCAATTCTTACGGGAGGCGGTTCATTGCTCAAAGGGCTTGGCGGATACATCGAACAGGAAACAGGCATAAGATGCAGGGTTGCCGAAAATCCTGCGGAATGTGTCGCAAGAGGCACGGCTATGGCATTCAGACGAATTGATACATTACTTGACGGATTTGTGAATATCACAATTTACAAATACGGCGAATAAATACATTAAGGTAGTGATGAGTATGAAAAAATTCTTTAATAACTTTGCGGAAGATGTTGTGGAATTTCTTATAGAAGTTGTGATAGAAGGTTTGATAGACATTTTTGCAAGCTGATTATTAATATTTAAATAAAAGTGGTTGAGATTTCTCTCAACCACTTTTTTATATATTCAAAGTTTCCGAATACTTTTTATTCTGAACTGCCAACCATATTCCTTATGCTTTTCCCAGACTCCGCAAATATTAACCTTGTCTTTAAGAAAAATATCATAAACCTTTCCAACAGCTTTTACGCGA
>URWK01000249.1 GCA_900551505.1 uncultured Ruminococcus sp.
CCCAACTATAAAATTATTATTGTTTTCTTTTATTTCTGTTTGGGGGGGGCCCCGTGGGGGTGGGGGGCCCGCCCGAAAATATTTATCTATATAAAAACAAACCTGTTTCCGAACAGACAAAAAGCTTTTCATCGGGCAAGCCTGCCACTTTTCATCTTCACCCGTTCGGAAATATGTCCGTTACATACTTGTATTGTATGCTGAAAATCCGAATATGTCACAATGAAATTTCTGACATGATTTTTCTTTTTATTTTGTGCGTTATACTACAATTTTATAACTCTCTCTGCCGACAAAAGCTTTAAAAAAAATTATTATAAAATGCGATTTAACTTGTTGCAAAGGGACTTGTTTTGGTTTATAATATTTTTATATAATATTTTATAATAGGAGTTGATTATATTTATGGAAGGAAGTTATGTTGCTGCGGTTGTACTGACAGGACTTATTGTTGTATTTATTGCACTGATTATCCTTATCTTCTTTGTACTTGGACTGGGAAGTTTCTTTGTCAGCTTACAGAATAAAAAGAAAGTTCCCGCTGTTGCAGAACCGATAAAGGCTGTTCCTCAACCTGTAACTGCTCCTCCTGAACAAGAGGAAGAATTTTTCGAGGAAGAAAATAATGATGAAATTGTAGCCGTTATCGCTGCCGCCATTGCCATGATGGGCGAAGCAGAAAACAAAACTTATAAAATCAAATCTGTCAGACCCGTTACCAACACAGGTTCAAGACGTTCCGCATGGGCTTCGGCAGGTTTAAGAGATAATACTACACCATTCTGAACAGTTCTCACAAAGGCAACTTGAAAACCGAATAAAACAGAATTTCTGGAATTATATCAGAAATTACTGGGATTAATACAAGAAAGGATTATTTTATTATGAGCGTTGTAGAAATTTTTCTTAATACGCTGAAAGACTTGGCTGTTTCAAGCGGTTTTGCAGGTCTTGATTACAAAGCTGTCATCATGATACTGATTTCTTTTGTATTCATGTACCTCGCAATCGTAAAGAAATTTGAACCGCTTTTACTTCTGCCAATTGCTTTCGGTATGATGCTTACAAATATTCCGGGGGCAAATATGTATCACCCTGATTTGTTTGTAGGTTACGAAAATGAAGCAGGTCAGCACGTCATCGACTATCTGAAAGTCATGCAGGAGGGCGGACTGCTCGATATTCTGTATATGGGTGTTAAGCTTCAGATATTCCCGCCGCTTATCTTCCTTGGAATCGGTTGTATGACTGACTTCGGCCCACTGATTTCAAACCCTAAGAGTTTTCTTCTCGGTGCTGCCGCTCAAGCCGGTATATTTATCACATTCATCGGTGCTGCAATCTGCGGATTCAATGCCGCTGAAGCAGGTTCAATTGCCATCATAGGCGGTGCGGACGGACCTACGGCTATTTACGTTTCAAGTAAACTTCTTACGGCAGGGGCAAAGGTTTCTACAGGTACAATAGCACTTGCAGCATATACATATATGGCACTTGTACCGGTTATCCAGCCTCCTATTATGAAGGCTCTTACAACTGAAAAGGAACGTACCATCAAGATGACTCAGCTCAGAGAAGTTTCAAAGACTGAAAAAATCATCTTCCCAATAGCTGTAACTTTAATTATTTCACTTATGGTTCCTGATGCTACACCTCTTGTAGGTATGCTCATGTTCGGAAACCTGCTTAAAGAAAGCGGAGTATGTGAAAGACTTGTAAAGACCGCACAGAACGAACTCATGAATATTATCACAATATTCCTCGGAGTTTCAGTAGGTGCTACCACACAGGCTGACAAGGTTATCAATCTCAACTTCATCAAGGTTCTTGCTCTTGGCGTTGTTGCTTTCAGTATCGGTACAGCAGCAGGCGTTCTCTTCGGAAAGGTTATGTGTGCCGTTACCAAGGGAAAGGTAAATCCGCTTATCGGTTCTGCCGGCGTTTCAGCCGTTCCTATGGCTGCAAGAATTTCTCAGAAAGTCGGTTCACAGTATGACCCGACAAACTTCTTGCTTATGCACGCTATGGGTCCTAACGTTGCCGGCGTTATAGGTTCTGCGGTAGCTGCCGGAGTTCTCCTGAGCGTAATTAAATAATTTTGATATTTTTATTGCCTCTCTGAATTTTCAGGGAGGTAATTTTTTATCTGGGTTGGGGGGGGGGGGGGGGGGGGGGGGGGGTGGG
>URWK01000250.1 GCA_900551505.1 uncultured Ruminococcus sp.
TTCGGAAGCTGACCGGACTTTTCTCAATTCGCTTATAAATGTATTTCCGCATAACCAGACTGACGGACTGGCACTTGGCATAAAGACTTGTGATGAAAAGTCAGGGGCTTTGACCTGCGTTTTCAGTTTAGCTGCTGTCGAAAACAATTTCTTCAGCGGTATGGCTGATATAAGATTCCCTGTAAGCAGTACGGAAGATGAAATCTTTCAAGGCTTTTCTTCAGCCCTGAAAGATTTTGATACTACACTTATAATGTCTTGTCCTCCGCACTGTACCGATGAAAATTCAGAATTTGTCAGAAAGCTTATCGCCTCATACGAAAAAGTTACGGGTCTTAAAGGTTACTGTCAAGCCATCGGCGGCGGTACTTATGTACACGATATTGAAGGCGGTGTGGCTTTCGGGGCGGAATACCCTGATGAAAATTGCCTTATGCACAGCAAGGGAGAATTTATAACACGCAAAAATCTTTTACTTAATGCGGAAATTTTCGCTGACGCTATAATTTCAGTCTGCAAGGACTGATGAAAGGAAGAATATAATGAATATACAGGAAGCAAAAGAACAGATAAAAAATTCCGTGAAATCTTATCTTACAAAGAACGAATTCGGTGACTATGTGATAAGCATTGAAAAACAACGTCCGATTATTCTCATAGGAGCTCCGGGGCTTGGAAAAACGGCAATTATGGAGCAGGTTTCACAGGAACTCGGTATAAACCTTGTGGCATACTCCATGACCCACCACACAAGACAAAGTGCTATCGGTCTGCCGTTCATCTCGAAAAAGAATTACGGCGGAAAAGAATATTCCGTTTCCGAATACACAATGAGCGAAATTATCGCATCTGTATATGACACCATTGAAGCTACGGGCATTAAGGAAGGTATATTATTCCTTGATGAAATTAACTGTGTGTCGGAAACTCTTTCCCCTGCCATGCTCCAGTTCCTCCAGTACAAGATTTTCGGAAAGCACAGAATCCCTGACGGCTGGGTTATCGTTACCGCAGGAAATCCGCCGGAATACAATAATTCAGTAAGGGAATTTGATATTGTAACACTTGACAGACTAAAAAAAATCACTGTAGAGCCTGATTATGAAGTCTGGAAGAAATACGCCTATCAAAAGAACATTCACAGTTCCATCATCGCATATCTTGACGCTGAAAAGCAGAACTTCTACAAAATCGAAACAACTGTAAACGGAAAACAGTTCGTAACTGCGAGAGCCTGGGAAGACCTTTCGGAAATGATGAAACTTTATGAACTTCACGGACTGGAAATTGACAATGCCTTTATTTCACAGTACCTACAGCATGAGAAGATTTCAAGGGACTTTTCAATTTTCTACGAGCTTTACAACAAGTACAAGGTAAAGTATCAGGTCAATGATATTCTTCTGGGTTCATATCATTCAGATATTGTATCCATTGCAAAAAGTGCCAAGTTTGATGAAAGAATGGCACTTCTCAGCCTGCTTGTCGATGCGATAACTTCCGAGATGAAGAACTTTGTAAACACACGCACGGTTCTTGAAGACGTACTTAAAAACCTCCGTGACTTCAAGCTTAAAATCAAAACAAAAGTTGACCTTACTTCCGTTCTCAGAAGATACATTGAAAAGCGTCAGATTGAACTCGAAAAGGACAGCAAGGCAAACACTCTTTCCGCTGAAGCAAAATATCTTAAGAAATCAGCTATAAAGAAGCTTACCGAATATATTTCCGTATTCAACAAGGCTTATACAGAAACTTCCGATGCCGTTGAAAGTTTCGGAGTTTTAAAGGCACGTTTTGACAAAGACGTTTCAGACAATTCCAAACAGCAGAATGAAATTTCAGAAAAGCTCACTAACATTTTTGAATTTATCAAAAAGGCTTTCGGCGTGGAACAGGAAATGGTTGTATTTGTAACTGAACTTACGGTAAACTACTATTCCGCAAAATTCATAAGCGTCTGCGGTTCAAAGGAATACTACAAGTACAACAAGATTCTCATGCTTTCGGAACGTCAGAAAGAAATGAAATCAAAACTTGAAAACCTTGACCTTGATGAAGACTGATAAATTTCTTTCCTAATATAAACCGGCGGGGGGGGGGGGGGGGGGGGGGGGGGGGGGGGGGGGGGGGGTTTTGGTTGGTTTTGTGTGTTTGGATAGTGTATGT
>URWK01000251.1 GCA_900551505.1 uncultured Ruminococcus sp.
ATTTCAGCCTGACCTGCGTAGACATTGCTATTTACTGCTTTTGCATTGAGCAGAGCAACGTACATATCGGCGTAGCTTGCAGACGTATAAGTTTCGGGCTGTTTCGCTTCTGCTGTGGTAATATTTGTTGCCAATGTCGCTTTATTGATGGTAGTTTCGATATTTGCTTTCGAGTTAAGCCATGCTTTAGCTTCTGCTTCAGTTGCGAAAGTCGCTGTATCTTCGTAGGCATCATCGTTAAAGCCTTCTACTTTCATGATAGTTCCTTCAATCTCCGGTGTCTGCCACTCAATGCTTTCGCCCTTAGTGTTGGTACTTTCTGAAGGGGTCTTAAACTGGACTTTGTACAGCCATGTGGCTTCATAGTAGCGACTGCCGTTGTGCTTTTTCGTCTTATAATAGCCAAAACCGATGTTAGGTGAAGCCGTTCCGCCTGCTCTACGCAGGACTTTTACGCCACTTTCTGTGACGATTTCATGCCCGAGTAATTTTGCCTGTATCTCAAGCGACGATATACGGTCTGTTCCGAACTCCGTGACCCCAAGCTTAATTGACCCTTTGGAAAAGCTTGTATCATTTTCCGCTATGCTGTCATCGCCGTAGAGAGGGTTGTCGTTGCTTTCAATGCTTTTCTCTGCTGTTATAGCTTTTCCGATGACAAAACCTGTGCCATATGTTGGTGCATTTCCCCATGTTTCCTGAGTAATAAGGGTCGCAACCGGATATTTAAGTCCTATTCTTGCCATATTTTATAGTCCTTTCTCTTTTAAGTATTCGTCAAAAACTTCCTGCATACGCAGAACCGCTTCCGGTTCGCCGTTGCTTTCGGCATCATCGACAAAGCGTGTGCCTATTTGTCCCGATTTCCCATAATGAGCGATAAAGGCTTTTTCAGCGTTTCGTACACCTTTATCATCTTTTCCCTGTGGATATATTTCACGCAATGAATGTATATTATTACGTCTTGAACCAACGCTTTCAAGCATTTGACCTGTTCGTATGTGGTTATACTTTCTGATTGATTTTTTCCATTCATCAACCATAATTTTTGCACCCTCATCAAGCATTTTTGTTTCCGTTGTGCCACTGTATCCAACGTGCATAAGCTTTACTCTAAGGTCGCTAAGTATTTCATCTGAGCATTTAAACGTTGCCAATTATACCACCTCTATTGTAGTCATATATCGTGTGTATCCCGTATTACTGTCAAATTCAATATCACAATCAGATACAGAAATTTCATCAAAAGTTTCAAGGAACAACAGAAAGTTATTGAAAGTATCATCATATTCTGTATTTGTATAATAATCAACAGCCACTATAGCTGTAGTTTCGGCTGTAGCTCCGTCAGCCTTTAAAGACTTTTGTGACGTTTCCGCCCAAACAATATACTTGTTAATTTGTTTGTGTGCCTGCTGGTGATAGACAGGCACACCGCTTTGAATCAACAGATTTTTAAAATCTTTAATAGTCATATTCTTCTTCCAGCCTTGACAAAGATATAAGTGAAGATGGAGGTAAGGTATTAGGCTTATGTTGTATCTGCACTATTGAGTATTGTTTCTGACCTATAACTACAACATCTTGAGGGGAAACTTCTCTGTGCATAGGCGTACATATCAGCTCTGAAAGTTTCACTTGCTGTTGCATAGCTTCATAATTCCTTTTTATGCCGATTGTATTGTAACTAAATCTGAGAGAGAATAGTAAGTTTAGTTTTTCTGTAGGGCGGTCGCCCTTTTCGGCGTTATTAGTCACATTGTATATATTTGCTATGCCGTCATTAAATGTCAGAAACTTCTTTTTCAATATCCTTCACCGCCTGATTTGCCCTTAGCATGATTAATTCCTGCTGGAAATTAATCTTAAAATCTTCAAAAGCGTTATTGTAGATATATCTGCAACAGTCGAACAGCAACTGTTTGCTGTCCGGCTGTTCAGAAAACGGGATTTCATAGCCTGCATAGGCGTTAAGCGTGCTTTCAGCCCGCCCCAGTATCCCGGTCAGCTTTGAATCCGTATCTTCATTGTCCCATGTTATGTCAAGGTAATTTTTGAGTTCTTTCAGTAAATCCATGTCAATCATTTTGTGACGATTACGGTGTATGTTCTTGTTGCCCCGCCGTTTGTGACTGTGA
>URWK01000252.1 GCA_900551505.1 uncultured Ruminococcus sp.
TTTTTTTTTTTTTTTTTTTTTTTTTTTTTTTTTTTTTTTTGTTTTTTTTTTTTTTTTTTTTTTTTTTTTTTTTTTTTGGGGGGGGGGGTTTTTTTTTTTTTTTTTTTTGTTGCCCCGCCCTATTTACATTACCGGTAAAATTTAAAAGTTTCAGATTTTCTGAAGTTTAGCATAACTTGACATGAGCTTTTTAAGCCCTGCTTTTTCAAACTTTACATGAAGCAAGCTGTCACCTGCCATCTTTGTTACCTGCTCAATTGTGCCTTCGCCGAACATAATGTGTTTTACTCTGTCGCCTACATTGAAATCAGGAACTGCTGTTGTCACTTTCGGGGAATTTTTCTTTGCCGACTTAGCTATCTGCTGTTGAAGTGAAATTGACTGAACCGTTGATACTATTGTAGGATTGATATTTTTCATTGAAGCGGTATTGTCTTTCTTTTCGATAAGTTCAGGAGAAATTTCCTTTATGAAGCGTGACGGATAATTGCGGTTTGTCTGTCCGAAAAGCATACGTTGAACAGCATTTGAGATTACAAGTTTTGACTTTGCTCTCGTAATGGCAACATATGCAAGTCGTCTTTCTTCTTCAAGGTCTTCTTCATTGTCCAAGGCTCTTGATGACGGGAATAAACCGTCTTCCATGCCTATAACAAACACGTTTTCAAATTCAAGACCTTTCGAGGAGTGAACAGTCATAAGCACAACCGTATCTTCATTCTGGTCAAGCTTGTCCACATCTGTAAACAACGAGATTTCTTCGAGGAATCCGACAAGTGTAGGAGTTTCCGCTCTTTTCTGGTAATCCTGCATTGTGGATTTCAGTTCAATGATATTTTCAAGCCTTGAAGCTCCGTCATTTCCAAGCCCTTTAAGATAATCATTGTATCTCGACTTTTCAAGCAGAAGTTCAAGAAACAGGTCAAGCGGTATCTTGTCAACCGATTCAATCATATTGTCGAAGAACTTTGCAACATTTTTAAGTATTGTGGATTTCTTGCTGAGAACCGGATAAGCCGTTGCATTACGCATTACTTCAACAGGCGAAAGTCGGAGGTCATTTGACACTTCTTCAATCATGGTAAGAGTGGCATCGCCGATTCCCCTCTTAGGTTCATTGATTATTCTCTTGAAGCGGAGCATATCGTAAGGATTGTTGATTACACTGAGATATGCAATAATATCCTTAATTTCTTTTCTGTCATAGAATCTCATTCCGCCGAACACTCTGTAAGGAATACCGCTTTGAATAAGGGCTTTTTCCATCATGTTTGACTGTGCGTTTGTCCTGTAGAGAATTGCATTGTCGCCGTATTTTCCGCCGTTCTTTACATTCTTGAAAATCATATCAGCCACAAATTTCGCTTCATCTCTTTCATCCTGAGCCTTGTATACAAGGATTTTTTCACCCTGTTTGCCTGCCGTCCAGAGTGTCTTTTCTTTTCTGCCGAAATTCTTCTTTATAACCGAGTTGGCGGCATCGAGAATACGCTTTGTTGAACGGTAATTCTGCTCAAGTCTGATAGTTTTGCAATTCTTAAACTGCTGTTCAAAATTAAGAATATTTTCGATAGTCGCCCCACGGAATTTATATATACTCTGGTCATCATCACCAACAACACATATATTACCATACTTTCCGGAAAGTAGGTTTACAAGCATGAACTGTGCATGGCTTGTGTCCTGATATTCATCAACCATTATATACTTATATTTTTCCTGATACTTTTCAAGTACAGCAGGGAAATTCATGAATATATCCACAGTAAGCTTTATAATATCGTCAAAGTCAAGAGCGTTTGCAGACATCAAAGCTTTCTGATATTTGTAATAGATTTTCGCAATAGTTGCTTTTCTGTAATCGCCGTTTGCCACTTTAAGGTAATCTTCCGGTTTAAGCAAGTTGTCTTTAGCACGACTTATCTCACTCAGTACACTTTTTGGTGGGAAAGTTTTTTCCGATATATTGAGTTCCTCAAGGCAGGTTTTAATTACTCTCTGGCTGTCATCAGAATCGTATATTGTGAAGCTTGAATCATATCCGAGTGCGGTAATTTCCCTTCTCAAAATCCTTACACAAGCCGAATGGAATGTTGCAACGGTCATATCGTCTGCCTGTTCACCGATTACATTTTTA
>URWK01000253.1 GCA_900551505.1 uncultured Ruminococcus sp.
AATGAATGGCTTGAAAGTATTTTCAAAGATGCGGAAAGGTCGGACGTATGATCAAAAATAAAAAATTTGCCGTATGGTTATACGGTTGAATGTTACGACCTGCTGAAAAACGGTGAAAAGGCTGACAGAGGACAATACAGACAACTTTATGACAGCAGTCACAATATAATTTTCACTTATCTGACTACAGCCGAAGCACCTTTGTGTACAGTTGTTGAACGCAATAACGGGATAAAATATTTTTTCTTCTGCCGTGAACTTTACGGATTTAGTTTCCTCAATCTTTCAACTCTCAAAGTGATTGACTATGTACCGGAAGAAACTTTTACAGGCAAGGAAACTTTTATATGGTGCGATGTGATTTATAATCCCCAGAATGATATGCTTGCGGTTGACGGCTGTTACTGGGCTTGCGGAACTGACACGATGGTTTTGTCTTTCGGAAGTCTTTTTGATTACGATGGTGAAGAAAAAATTGCAAGAGATATGCTCGAAAACGGCAGTCAGTTAGATGCAGTAGATTTTTATTGCTGGGAAAATACAGACCTGCTTGTGATAACAGAAGATGAAGATTGTAACGAAGCTAAAATAAGAATCAGTCAGGAACAATACAGTAAATAAATATAAGAAATTAAAGGGGTGAGAAATATGACCGATTTTGTTCATCTGCATTTGCACAGTGAATACAGTTTGCTTGACGGTGCTTGCCGGATAAAAGAACTCGTAAAGAAAGTCAAAGAACTTGGTCAGAAAGCCGTTGCGGTAACTGACCATGGTTGTATGTACGGTGCAGTTGAATTTTACAAGGAAGCAAAAAAACAAGGTATAAAGCCCATCATAGGTTGTGAAGTTTATGTTGCTCCGAGGACAAGGCATGATAAAGTTTTTAAAGTGGACAAGAAACCTTATCACCTTATACTTCTCTGCAAGGACAATGAGGGTTACAGAAATCTTATAAAGCTTGTTTCAATCAGTTACATTGAAGGTTTTTATAACCGTCCGAGAGTAGACCTTGAAATTCTGAGAAAGTACAGCAAGGGGCTTATCTGCTGTTCGGCTTGTCTTGCGGGAGAAGTACCGAGAAATCTTGTGAACGGAAACTATGAGGAAGCAAAGAGAGTTGCGGAAACTTACAACGAAATTTTCGGGCAGGGTAATTATTATATCGAAGTCCAGAATCACGGGATAGAGGAACAGAAAAGAATTCTGCCACTGCTCTATAAGCTTTCGCATGAAACGGGAATACCGCTTGTCGCAACGAATGACGCACATTATATAAACAAGGAAGACAGCCTTATGCAAAGAGTTCTACTCTGCATACAGACCGGAAAGACGCTTGACGAACCTAATGGAATGGGGTTCGCCACTGACGAATTTTATATAAAGAGCGGTGACCAAATGGCAGAACTTTTTAAAGCAGAACCGTCTGCAATTTCAAACACTCTTGAGATTGCGGAGAGATGTAACGTTGACTTTGAATTCGGTGTCATAAAGCTTCCGAAATTCGAGATAGAGGGCGTAACCGACAACGTTGAATTTTTCAAGGATTTGTGTCACAATGGACTTAAAGAACGTTACGGAGAAAATCCGCCCGAAGAAATGAAAGAGCGTATGGAATACGAACTTTCAGTAATAATCAAAATGGGTTATGTTGATTACTTCCTGATAGTATGGGACTTTATCCATTATGCACGTTCGCAGAATATTCCCGTAGGTCCTGGCAGAGGTTCGGGAGCAGGAAGCATATGTGCTTACAGCATCAGAATAACCGACATAGACCCGATTAAATACAACCTGCTGTTTGAACGTTTCCTTAATCCTGAGAGAATAAGTATGCCTGACTTTGATATAGACTTCTGTATCGAGGGCAGACAGAAAGTTATTGATTACGTTGTAAGGAAATACGGTTCTGACAGAGTTGCACAGATTGTAACTTTCGGAACTATGGCTGCGAAAGGTTCAATTCGTGATACGGGACGAGTTATGGGATTGCCGTATGACCTTTGCAACAATATTTCAAAGCTAATACCGAACGAGCCGAACATTACTATAGAAAAAGCCTTTGAACGTTCAGCCGATTTAAGAAACAAATACCGGAATGACGAAACAGTTAAAAA
>URWK01000254.1 GCA_900551505.1 uncultured Ruminococcus sp.
ACGGATTGAGCGGATTCTCTTTCCTGAAAATAGCCGTTGAAGTCAAGTTTCCGTGCATAATCGCAGACTGAATTATATTCAAAAGTGGTAATTCTTCTGTCTATTTCGGGGTAATTTTTACATTCAGGTGTCGGGGTAAACTGACTCATAAGGCTTAGTAACATATCTTTCTGCGGAACGGTTTCTTTAAGTATGTCAAGAATTTTCATAGACTGCTTACGCTGATACGGAAGTACAAGATGCCTTACAATAAGCCCCTTTTTAAGCAAATCCCCGTTCCATTCAAGCTCTTTCGTCTGTCTGTGCATTTCTTCAAGTGCCTTTGTTACCATTTCGGGATAATCGGGAGCTTCCGAATATTTTTTTGCCGTTTCGCTGTCGCAGTATTTGAAGTCGGGCATATAAATGTCAATATATCCGTCAAGCATTTTCAGCGTTTCCACACTTTCATATCCTCCGCAGTTGTAAACTGTCGGTATATGAAGTTTGTCTTTCACCATATCGAGGGCATTTATAATATTCGGTACATAAGGAGTTGGCGTAACGAGATTTATATTGTTTGCGTGTTGTTCCTGAAGCCTTAAAAAGACTTCCGAAAGCTTTTTATCGGAAATTTCTTTACCTGCACTGTTATTTTGTCTGCTGATTTCATAATTCTGACAATACACACATCTTAAATTACAGCCTGAAAAGAAGACTGTTCCCGAACCGTTCTTACCGCTTATACAAGGCTCTTCCCACATATGAAGTTCAGCCCTTGCAACTTTGGCACTTAAACCTGCTCCGCAATATCCGTGTGAAATTTCTCTGTCAACTCCGCATTTTCTGGGGCATAGACTGCAAACCATTATGAGAGCCTTCCTTTGAAGTCCTGATAACCGAATTCTTTTATGAGTTCAAGCCCCTTTTCATCACTGTAAAGCATAATTGAAGGGAGATTCATGCCATTGAAAGTATTGTTCTTTACCATTGAATAGATTGCCATATCACAGAAAACCAGCTTGTCGCCTGCTTCAAGAGGTTCATCAAATGAGTAATCCCCCGTAATATCTCCGGCGAGGCAAGTATTTCCGCCAAGTCTGTATGTGTATTTCTTTTCCTGTGGCATCCCCGAATCTATTATGTTCGGTCTGTAAGGCATTTCAAGTACATCAGGCATATGACATGAAGCAGATGCATCGAGAATTGCTATATGCATACCGTTTTCAAGAGTGTCGAGGACTTCCGAAACAAGATAACCGGCATTAAGTGCCACGGCTTCACCCGGTTCGAGATAGACCTGAATACCGTATTTGTCCTTGAAGAACATTATGCATTCAATCAGCGTTTCAATGTCATAATCATCTCTTGTTATGTGGTGTCCTCCCCCGAAGTTTATCCACTTCATATTTTTAAGATACTTTCCGAATTTCTCATCACCTACTTTTATTGTACGTTTCAGGGTGTCGGAATTTTGTTCGCACATGGTATGGAAATGAAGTCCGCTTATTCCGTCAAGTTCGTTTTCTTCAAAGTCACAAAAACGTGTTCCGAGCCTCGAACCTGTGAAGCAGGGGTTATATATATCGTGGTCTATTTCGGAGTATTCGGGATTAATTCTTATTCCGCATTCAATATTTTTTCCCTTTAATTTATCTCTGTACTTCTTCCACTGATGAAAGGAATTAAAGACCATATGGTCGCAGATTTCAGTGATATATTCAAAGTCCTGTTCAGGATATGCAGGAGAAAAAATATGTGTTTCCTTGCCGAAAGGTTTCCCCATTTCTTCGTACCCGAGACGTGCTTCACAAATTCCGCTTGCCGTAGTTCCGTCGAGGTATTCCGCAATTTCGGGATACACCGAGAACATAGAAAAGGCTTTCTGTGCCAGCAGGATTTTACAGCCTGTGCGGTCTGTGACGGATTTCAGAATTTCAAGATTTTTTTTCAGAAGTCTTTTGTCTACTATATAGCAAGGTGTCTTCACATTACTTATATCAATAGGCGTTTTAAAATTACTGTTTTCGATAATATTCTTCAAGCTTATCTCTCACCTTTCATTCCCTTATAAATTTCATTTATTCAGGCGGCGGCGACCGCCCTGAAGGGC
>URWK01000255.1 GCA_900551505.1 uncultured Ruminococcus sp.
CCGCCAACCTTTTAAACTCATTTTAAAATATTTAAAGCAAAAAAATTAAAATTTGCCGCAAACCGCAAAACGAACGGGGGGGCGGGCAAGTGGGTTTCAAATGCGCCCGCCCCCAGCTGATTTATCTCCAACCGCCTGTTTTGCTCTTTTTCTTTGAGTTTCCGCCTGAATAACGGCGATTACTCTTTGGTTTTTTGTCATTTCCGTAACGTTCCGATGTCTTTGATTTCGCACCGTCATAAAGCTTTACGGTAACTTTGTTTCCGTTAATCTTTCCGTGGTTCATGGAGTCAATTACATATTCCTTGTCACTGTCCGGAACTTCAACTGTGGTGTGCTTGTCGAATATGTCAATCTTTCCGAAACTCTTTCCGGTCATACCCGTTGCGTCAACCAACGCTCCGAGAATAAAATTCGGGGCTATTCTGTGCATACGTCCTACAGAAATATCAATCTTTACAGTTTTAACTTTCTTGTCGCCGTTTCTCTTTATCGGAACAGGTATATCAAATTCCGGTACTGATTTAAGGTCTTTTTTAAGTTTCATGTTGAGCATCGCAACGGCTACCTGTTCAGCACTGATACCGCCTTCAATGAGGTTCTCGAGAACTTTCTGAGCTTCGGGACTTACATCATATTCACTTGCGGAAACCACCTTGTCAGAAAGTTTTTTCATTTTCAGTTCGGTAACGTCTGCTCTTGTCGGCAAATCTTTCTGTTTTATATCTGCCTTAATGTAGCCTGAAATCTCTTTAAGCTCGTATACTTGTCTGCGACCGCTTACGAGTGTATAAGCTACGCCTGATTTTCCTGCACGTCCTGTTCTTCCTATTCTGTGAATGTAATATTCGTTGTCTTGAGGAAGGTCGTAATTTATTACCATATCTATTCCGTCAATGTCTATACCTCTTGCCGCTACGTCTGTCGCTATAAGTACCGATATTCTTCCGTTTCTGAATCTGTCCATTACCTGCGTACGCTGTTGCTGTTTCATATCTCCGTGAAGTCCTGCGGTTCTCAGTCCTTTTGAATTAAGGGCTTCCGTAAGTTCGTCAACCATCTTTTTCGTATTGCAGAAAATCATTGCGGATTTCGGCTCATACGCAAGTAAAATAAGTTGTACTGCATCGGTCTTTCTGCCCATAGCCACTTCAAAATAATACTGCTCTATTGTGTCAACGGTTCTGTGTTTGTCGGCTACCTTTATCATAACGGGGTCTTTCTGATACTGCTTTGTGATATTGAGAATAGCGGAAGGCATTGTTGCGGAAAAAAGTACGGTTTGTCTTTCTTCCGGAACGTCTTTAAGGATATTTTCTATATCCTCACGAAACCCCATATTAAGCATTTCATCGGCTTCGTCAAGGATTATTGTTTTCAGTGCCTGCAATTTAAGGGTTCTTCTCTGCATATGGTCCATAACTCTTCCCGGAGTGCCGACAACGATATTCGCACCTCTTTTAAGTTCTCCTATCTGTCTGTCCATGCTTGCACCGCCGTAAACAGCCACAGGCTTTACCCAAGGCATATACTTCGAGAATTTTTTGATTTCATCGCAAGCCTGCATTGCAAGTTCTCTCGTAGGGCAAAGTATAAGCACCTGCACACCTTTTTCGTCCTTTACAATGCTCTCAACTGCCGGTATTCCGAAAGCTGCGGTTTTTCCTGTTCCCGTATTGGAACGGCCTATTACGTCATGACCTTCTTTCAGAACCGGAATACTTTTTTCCTGTATTTCGGTCATTTCCGAAAATCCCATGTCCTCTATTGCCTTTAATACTTCTTCAGATAATTCAAGTTCTTTAAATTCCATTAATTTTTCCTTTCAAGGTCTAAAAAAACAAGGCTTATAAGCCTTCGTCACTTCTGCACATTGTTTAATAATAACACATATTCTTTTCAAAGTCAATCCGACAAAAATAATTTATTCAAGGAATTTTCTCAACTTCAAACAGGGGGGGGGGGGGGGGGGGGGGGGGGGGCGGGGGGGGGCGGCGGCGGGGGGCGGGGGGGGGGCGAGAGGAAGGAGGCAGGGAGGGACGGGCAAATAATAAGAGCGGCCGCGAAGGCAAAAGCACGAC
>URWK01000256.1 GCA_900551505.1 uncultured Ruminococcus sp.
CATATCAGACTTATCTTTTCTATATTTGTCTATTCTCATTCCTAAATAGTAATTATATACAAACCGCACACAACCAAAATTTTCTTGAAACATTCTCTCTTGTTCTTTGGTCGGATATATTCTAAATTTATATGCTTTTTCCACAGTATCACCTCACTTTAAGTTGAGTATATCATAATTTCACCGCTTTTTCAAGAAATTCTTAATCTGATGCAATCCCCCCCACTTTCGCTTTGCTTAGAAGTGGCGGTATTCTTGCTTATTTACTTGATAAAATAATGTTGACTTTTCAGATGAAAAAGTGTATTATTATATTGATATTCGTTTCCTTGCGGAAATCTAAAAGTTCGATATAATCAGAAAGGTGGACAAACTATGGCTAACAGAAAAGTCAGCTATCCGAGAGTAGCTATGGCTTTGGTTGTGCTTATCATCGCAATATTCGGAATAGACTTTATTGTAAGAAGCGTAAGACAGAAAGACAACAATGCGGAAAATGACTCTCAGCTGAATGTTTCATCCGCTTCAGGGCTTGAAACCATTCCAAGCGAAACACCTCTTACATCTGCTGTTACAATCAATACCGCAGAAACTTCCGCTACAGACGGTTCTGATATTGTAACGGAAGAAACAGGTATTACCACAGACGTTACAACCGATACTACCGGCATTACTGCGGAAAGTACAGAAATCTCAAGCGTTTCCGCTCCTCAGTCAAACAATTATGTAATTGACCCGTCATTGTATTACACTACTTCAAATTATTCCGAATACCTCGCAATCGGAACTCTTGTACAGGCAAGTGCCACAAATCCGTATTCAGCGGATATATATTCATTCCTCACTTCAGTAGCGGGCGGAAAGAATGACAAGTACACACTTGCATCAGATGACATAATGCTTTGTGACGGCGTTACAGGTCAGCTCAATTCGATGATTTCAGACTTTTACCTTATGAATCCGGACGTTGAAGACACTATTTCGCTTATAAGCGGTTATACCGCTATGCAGACAAATGATTGCGGTGAAGAACATAAAACGGGTTATTGTATTGACCTCGGCGTTTTCTCGGAAGGTTCAACGCTTCCTCTCGACACTGTAAATCAAACCGAAATCTCATGGATAGATGAAAATTGTTATAAGTACGGCTTCATCAAGTCCGCAACTGTTTCAAATCATTATCGTTATGTCGGTATTCCTCATTCATATGTAATGCATGACCAGGGCGTTTCCTCTGTTGAACAGTATTCTACTTTCCTCAAAGCTTACTCATTTGACAAACAACATTTCACAACTACTATTTTCAGCTACGATTATGAAATTTATTATGTTCCGTCAGAAGGCGAACTTACCGATATTCCTGTTCCGGTTGACAAGTATTATGAAATCTCCGGAAACAATGCGGACGGATACTTTGTAACTATCCAGACAGCACATTCAACGGGAACTTCTGTTGACGACACGGAATAATTCAGAAAATATTTTTACGGGGTAACTTGTTTACCCCGTTTTTTCTTGCATTTCTCTTTTGAATATGTTATAATAGTATCAGAAAACAATTATTATAAAGGAGTGTTCAGTATGAAGAAATTTGTACCGTTTGAAAAAATGAGCAAGAAACAACAACGTGCCATTAACAATGAAAAACGTAATACCTGGGGAGATATAAATCCCGTAACCAGAAAATCGGAGAACAAAAAAGCTTATAACAGAAAGAAATGCAGAGATTGGGACGAACCCGATTATCTGCATTTTTTGTTGCTGAACATCTGATTTTTCAGAAAAATAATTTTTTTGAAAAAACACTTGACAAACAGATTGTTTTGTGATAGAATATAAGAGTAGTCGAGAGAACACATTAAAATGCGTTGTTAGCTCAGCTGGATAGTAGCGTGCGGCTACGAACCGCAAGGTCGGGGGTTCGAGTCCCTCACAGCGCACCAAGCCTTGTTCAGAAATGAACAAGGCTTTTTTGTTGTTTTGCGAATACTGAATTTTCAGGGGGGGGGGGGGGGGGGGGGGGGGGGGGGGGCGGGG
>URWK01000257.1 GCA_900551505.1 uncultured Ruminococcus sp.
TTCCATGAGATTGTCATATTACTTTTATTTTTTTTATTTTTTTTTTTTTTTTTGTGGGGGGGGGGGCGCCCGCCGGGCCGGGGCGGCCCCCCCCCCCCCCACACACTTAAAAAATTAACTATTCATCATCAGGAATTTAGTCTGCAAATTAATATCATTTTCAAATCTGCCTCTGAATGTTGTTGTAATTGTCTTAGCAGACGGTTTTTTAATGCCTCTTGCAGTCATGCAACTGTGGTTTGCGGAAATCAGAACGGCAACGCTTGATGAACCTGTCGCAAGGGAAATCGTTTCGGCAATGTCAGAACCTATTCTTTCCTGCAATTGCAGACGTTTTGAAACCATGTCACATATTCTTGCAATCTTGCTAAGCCCGAGAACTTTTCCAACGGGAATATATCCGACACTTATCTTCATGTCGTACATAAGTGCAAGGTGATGTTCGCAATAGCTGAAAGTTTCAATATCTTTTACTATAACCATATCCTGAGAATGTGTAACCTGCTCAAATGTCTTGCCGAACATCTCTGCTATTTCACTGTTTGTGTAATTCATGCCCTCGAAAACTTCCCTATACATTCTCGCCACTCTGTCTGGAGTTTCGACAAGTCCCTCTCTTTCAGGATTGTCGCCGAGAGCTTCAATTATACCTTTTATGTGGTACTTTATTTTTTCTTCATCTATAGCCAATCTCACACACCCCTTTCTTCCGGATTCCAGATAACCTTGTGCATCTGTATCTGAAGATTTACACCGTTAAGTTTCTTTTCTTTCATGAAGTTTACTATTTCGCAAGGTTCTATCTTGCCAAAAACAGGGCTTATATAGACACTGCACTTTTTGGTAAGATTATATCTTTTAATTATCTCAAGTGCTTTTTCAAGGTCTTTCCTGCTACCAGAAACAAACTTCACTGTATCTTTCTTTGTGAGAAGCTTAAAGTTTTCAAGGCACATAGCCTTTTCCATTCCACTTGCCCCAAGTTTATAATCCATAGTAAATGAAGGTCTGTCCGGAATATCTGCGAACAGTTCAAGGTTCACGCTTCCGTTGGTTTCGATTTCGCAGTACAAGGACTTGTCCAATGCAATAAGTTCCAGCAATTTTTTTATGTCCGGCTGTATCAAAGGTTCTCCGCCCGTAATTGTAACGTTTCTTATACCTGCCGACTTAATACGATTGAAAATTTCCGTTTCGGTCATTTCCCTATATGGTGCATCTGCTTCATTCGCCCATTTTGTATCGCAGTAATCACAATTGAGATTACAGCCTTTAAATCTCACGAAAGTTGCCAACTGCCCTGCCTTTGTACCTTCGCCGTTTATGCTTTCAAATATTTCAACAACCTTATATACACTCATATTCTCACGCTTTCCTGTAAGTTGCCTTGTTTGTCGGAGTTTCAAAAACTGTTGCGGTCAGAATATCATAACCTTTTTTCTCCATTTCGTTATAAACATATTCCGCAAAGTTTTCTGCTGTAGGTCTGAACGGAAATTCAATTATGCGAAATCTCTTTTTCAGCATCTCAAGAAGTTCCGTTTCAAGTGTTCCCGTTTCAATTATAAAAGCATGGTCGAGGCTGTCGGCAAGTGCTTTTACATCTTTCTTCAAATCCCCGAAGTCTGTCAGCATGCCTCTGAGCTGACCTTCTGTATTAAGCTTTTCGCCCTGTATCTCAACTACTGTTTTCCATCTGTGTCCGTGAATATTACTGCACTTTCCGTCATATCCGGACAAAAAATGTGCAGAGTCAAACTCTGCTTCCGCACTTAATATATACATTTAATATTTTCTCCTGACTTTTCTGTTGATAATAAAAAACGGCGGACAAACTGCACCTGTCCGCCAAAATAATAATCTTTTGGTAGCCCCGGTTTTGATTTATTGTACTTAAAAACATACAATCCGGCAGGAAGGTGCAAATGAACTGCCGTACTATTTAATTTTTACTAAATAACAAAAGTATTATAACACTTATATTGTGGTTTGTCAACACATTTTCTTTCAAAGTTTATGTATTTTCATATA
>URWK01000258.1 GCA_900551505.1 uncultured Ruminococcus sp.
GTCTGGGAAAGAGGCAGCGGAGAAACATTTGCCTGCGGAACAGGTGCTTGTGCATCGGTAGTTTCCAGTGTTCTCAACAATTACTGCAAATACGATGAAGAAGTTCTTGTTCATCTTCGTGGCGGTGACTTGAGAATTACATATAGGAAAGACGGTACGGTTATGATGACGGGTCCGGCTACTCAGGTATTTGACGGCGAAATTGATATTACAGATATTAAATAAGGAGAGTTGAATAATGGCAAAGATAAATGAAAATTTTAATGACCTGAAACCAAGTTATCTTTTTGCGGAAATCGCTAAGAGAGTTGCAAATTTCACAAAGGAAAACCCTGATAAGAAAGTAATCCGTCTTGGTATCGGCGATGTAACACTTCCGATTGCTCCGGTTGTTGTTGAAGCTATGAAAAAGGGTTGTGATGAACTCGGTGTAAAGGAAACTTTCAAGGGTTATCCGGATTATGAAGGTTATGCATTCCTTCGTGAAGCAATTTCGGGCTACTACAAGAGTTTCGGCGTTGAAGTTTCAGCAGATGAAATTCTCGTTTCAGACGGTGCTAAGAGTGATGCAGGAAATATAAGCGATATTTTCAGTGCAGACAATACAGTTCTCGTTACTGACCCTGTTTATCCTGTATATGTTGACACAAACCTTATGAGCGGAAGAAAAATTCTCTATGCAGACAGCAATGAAGAAAACGGTTTCTGTGCAATGCCTGATTACAGTGTAAAGGCAGACATTATTTATCTCTGTTCGCCTAACAACCCGACAGGTGCGGTATATACAAAGGCTCAGCTTGAGGAATGGGTAAAATATGCAAAGGCTAACAATGCGGTAATTATCTTCGACAGTGCTTATGAAGCTTTCATAACTGAAAAAGACCTTCCGAGAAGTATTTTTGAAATTGACGGTGCAAGAGAATGTGCAATGGAAATTTGCAGTCTTTCAAAGACAGCAGGCTTTACAGGTACACGTTGCGGATACACGGTTATTCCTAAGGAACTTGAAATTACAGACAATGACGGCAACAAGTATAATGTTTACAAGACATGGTACAGAAGACAGTCAACAAAATTCAACGGTGTTTCATATCCGGTACAGTGTGCGGCAGCAGCTGTTTTCAGTGAAGAAGGCCTTAAACAGATTCGTGAAAACCTTGCTTACTATCAGAAGAACGCAAAACTTATCGCTGATACAATGACAGAACTTGGAATTAAGTTCACAGGCGGTATCAACTCTCCGTATATCTGGCTTAAATGCCCTAATAACATGGGAAGTTGGGAATTCTTCGATTACCTGCTTAACGAAATCAATGTTGTAGGTACTCCGGGTGAAGGTTTCGGCGAAAACGGAAAAGGTTGGTTCAGACTTACAGCATTCGGCGATTATGAAAATACCGTTGAAGCAATGAACAGACTTAAAAACCTTCTCAAAAAGTAATTCCGTATGTAAAAACAGGAGAGCGTAATGGCAGACATAAAAAAAATGAAAAAGCTTTTATACTTCGGAATTGCGATAGGTGCTTTCAGTTTGCCTATCATATACAATATGTATGATTTCGACCGTATAAAAACAGAACTTGAGAATGCTGTAGAAGTAACAACACCTGTTGTAACTTCGGCAACTGATATTTATGATATATTAAGACAGTCGCAAACTACTGCAAGCAGTATGGACATGACTGAAACAACAATTGATACGGCAGTTTATGAAACAACTGTTGTCACTGTGGATTCCGTTACAGTTTCGGAAAGTGTTATTTCACAAACTGATGGAGAACCGACAGTTACAGAAGTTCCGGTCAGTGAAAGCGGTGAGCCGGTATCTACAAAAAAAACATTTTTTACTACTCCGCCAGCTCCTGCAACTACCACTACACAACAATATACTATAGTTATAAGGTAAGAATCCGGGGCGGGGGCCCCCCGGGGGGGTGTGGGCCCCAAAACCGCCGCGCCCCGGGGGCGGGGCCCCCTCCTTCTGTCACACGGAGGTCAGCAGGGTCTGGACCCGCTCCACAA
>URWK01000259.1 GCA_900551505.1 uncultured Ruminococcus sp.
CCTTATGAAATTACCCCTTGACTACTCCGATTGTAAACATCTTCTTCACAGGTATTACAAGGTCTTTTTCGTTTGCCATTACCGTATCAATATCTTTATAGGCGAACCTGCATTCTTCCGCAACATCACTTTTATTGTGCTTTCCAAGGACTACGCCTTGATTTTTCAGGTCAACCATTACTTTCTCAACGGAAAACTCATTTACCGCACTTGTCCTTGAGTAAAGTCTGCCTGCTCCGTGTGAACAGGAACGGAAACTATCGGGATTTCCAAGCCCCATGGCGATATAACTGTATGAACCCATTGCCCCCGGTATAATTGTAAGTTCTCCGTTTTCAGCCTTTACAGCACCTTTTCTGTGAACCCATACTTGCTTGTCAAAGTGGGTTTCAAGCGATGCATAATTATGATGACAATTGATTTCGTTTGTATATTCCACCGTTAAGCCAAGGTGCTTCTCAACCATTTCCGAAACAATTCTCTTTACTGTTGAAAGCATTCTTGCTCTGTTTTCATATGCGAAATTCATAGCCAACTGCATATATTCAATGTATCTCTGACCTTCGTCACTGTCGGCAGGCAGGAACGGCAAATTATATTTATCCGGAACATCTGAAAACCATCTTGCATTAAGTTCTCTCGCAATAGCGTTGAAGTGTTGTCCTATCTGATTTCCGAAGTGGCGACTTCCCGAATGAAGCATAATGCAGGTATTGCCGTTTTCGTCCTGCTGTAATTCTATGAAGTGATTGCCTCCCCCAAGTGTTCCGACTTGAAAATAGCCGTCTTCTATCTGCGGAATAAGTTCTTCATCTTTTTTGTAACGTTCTATTTCCTCAAAAGCCTTGTCAATTACTGCGGATTCCTGCTTACTCTTGAAGTGTGCATACCCTGTAGGCACTGAACGTAAGATATTTCCGACTATGGTGTGAATAAGCGAACCGCTTCCCGTCATAGTGTCCTTGAGCAACTGAGCAGGTATATTGGTTTCCGTGAAAGCCATTCCGCAACCTATGTCAACACCTACGGCATTCGGAATAACCACATTGTCGCAAGCTATAACTCCGCCTATAGGCATACCTTTTCCCATGTGGGTATCGGGCATAAGGCTTACCCACTTGTGAATGAACGGAAGATTTGAAAGGTTTATAGCCTGCTCAAGACAGTTTTCATCAATATCATTCCTTTCAGCAAGCCATATTTTTATAGGAAATCTGTTCTTCTCTTTTTCATAGTGTACAAACATTTATCGTACTCCCCTTTCAAGTTTATTTTTTGTGTGTTTCTCTGATTATTATTCTAATACATAAACAGAATTTTATCATTAAAAAAACTGTGCGAATAACGCTATAAAAAAAGGTGCGAACACTTCCTCTTTACTGTACATATTTTTTCTGAGATGATATACTTAACATATATGAAATTACATTAAGGAGGTATATATTTAAGATATGAGCGGATTTTCTGAACTGATAAAGAATTTCGGTGTAGTGCGTGACTATATGAGAGATTTCTATATATACGGTTTGCGTACACGTTCGGAATTTAAACATAAAAGCCCGAGGACTTATGACAATGAGAAACGCCGTATAGAAAACTGGCTGGGAGATTTGATAAAGTTTGAAACGAACGCCGGCGGAAAACGTGTATCAATATCACTTGACAGCGGAGAAATTTCCGAGAACCCATTATATATGGCTTACCGTTCAAAGAGCTTCACCGATAATGATATACAACTTCACTTCTGTCTGCTTGACATTCTGGACTGCGAAAACCTTTTGTCTGTCGATGAGATAAATGACAGGCTTATGCAGTTTTACGGCAAGTGTTTTGAAACTCAGACAGTACGCCTTAAACTGAACGAATACGTCCGTGAAGGTATTCTGAAAAGGCAGAAATGCGGTAAGGCTTACAGGTATTCGAGGTCGGAAACTTTCAGAATATCGGAAATAAAGGGACTTACGGATTTTCTGGAATACCGTTCCGAAACAATGCCTTTCGGGGTAATCGG
>URWK01000260.1 GCA_900551505.1 uncultured Ruminococcus sp.
TATTTTTTTAAATCTTTTATAGTTGAGCTCTGGCGTCGGTGCGGTCGCGCGCCCCCCCGCCGGGCCCCCCCCCCCCCCCCCCCGGAACTTTTCCTGTACCGGTTACTCTCCGGCTTTATAATCGTCAAGTGTTATAACCGCAGTGGAATTATAGAAGTCTGAAAGCTGTTGCTTGGTTATGTAACTGTCAACAAAATTTCCATCTTTGTCTACAAGGTAATCGCCATACCACATACCTTCAAAAATCCACATCGAACTGTCCCTTAAAGCAATACTCGGGTCTGGCGGTGTCTGGCACTCCGAAAGTGCTATAAGTTTCCTGTTGCCCGTAAGTTTGTTAAGCCACTGGAATTGCTCAACATAACTTTCTTCCGTCACGGTGTTTTCGTCAAGGTATATATCTATTGAAGCAATGTCAAATGTATTTTCGTCAACACAATAATTCTTGCTCTGACCGTTCCACACCCATATGAGATTATTCAGTTTATGGAAATTCGTTTGCCTTTTGTAAAGCAAATTCCATAGCCATATATATGAATCCTTGTCGCTTCCCCACCAGAACCATTTTCCGCCTGCTTCGTTAAGCGGTCGCCAGATTACAGGGATTTTCTTGTCCTGCAATTCTTTAAGCTTTTCCGAAATATTGTCAATATCCCTGACAATCGCATAACATTCTTCGCTTATCTGCTTGTTATTCTTCATTTCCTCAAGCTCCGCAAGTGTCTTCATGGAAATATCTTCACCGGTTACGGCCTTTTTAAGGTCAAAATCCGTTTCTTCCGCATAAATTCCCGACTTGCCGTAAGGTGCTACCCAATGCCATATTAACCCGACTATTCCGCCTTGTTCAGCCCACTTTATACTTGAATTGATTTCATCGGTCGCCTGCTCCGATTTCAGAGAATACCCCGTAAGGTCGCCGAACCTTATAGCAGGACTTCTGCCCGTAACCGTCTGTATTGCCTGAATTTCAAGGTTCTTGGAACTTGCGGAATACTGCCCCGTTATAATCCTTTTTCCGTAATTGTTTTTAAGATAA
Organism: uncultured Ruminococcus sp.; assembly: GCA_900551505.1. GTDB lineage: Bacteria > Bacillota > Clostridia > Oscillospirales > Ruminococcaceae > UBA5884. The sequence continues at coordinate 1,040 of URWK01000260.1, forward strand.
TGATAAAGGGCTTTCGTTTCCTCTGTGGCTTCGGGATTGCAGGGGCTTTCCGAAATCGAATAATCTGTATCGTATACGGTTTTGTTATTCGTTATCTGCACATAGTCAAGGTTTATCGCACCGTTTATTTCCTTGACAGAAACAGTCGCATTGCCCTTTTCGATATACACGCCATAGAATGTTGTTCTTGAAAACTTCCCGTTCTCCGATACATAATTTTTAAAAACTCCTACTTCCTTACCATTCACCACAAGCGTATTTGATACATCATTTTCCGCCGCCGAACACACCGTTATATCGTAATGTTGCGAATACGGAATATCTGCCGACAATGTAAGCAGATTTTCGGGTGTCCTGTCGAACCCCGTAAGATAACCGCTTCCCGAATAACCTTGTCTTTTATTGTCAACTTTCAGATTTCCCGCAAGCGATGCCGTTTCGGCTTCCAGTATCTTTGAAAATTCATTTTTTTCTATCTCCGGAACTGACACGGGAATTTTCTCTATAGTTGTTATTGTGGTTTGCTGTGCAGTGCTTTCTTCAATGGCACTTGCTACTTCTGTAACAGTTGTTTCTGCATTTTCGGTATTGTAGATTTCTGATATTCCGCTTTCAAAAGTGCTGTACTGTTCTGTCACAATGTCTTGCGTACATGAACAGAATAATGCCAGAACTGCCATACATATTGCTATCAATTTTTCTGTTCTCATTTTCTATCTTCCTATCTCTGTTTGTTTCAAATGTATTCGCTTCGCTCATACTATTTTAATCCGGCGACCGCCCTGATGGGGGGTCGCCGGATTAAAACCATGGTCGCTCTTTCAGGTTTCCTGTTAATTTGATAATTCATTTTATCATATACGGGCTGAATTGTAAACATAAAGTATTTTCAGGGGGGGGGGGGGGGGGGGCCGCCCCCCCCCGCGCGCCCCCGCGCCGCCACCCCCACCACAAACACACACGCAAACAAC